>PHEM01000438.1 GCA_002842935.1 Alphaproteobacteria bacterium HGW-Alphaproteobacteria-13
GACTTCGCGCGCGATGTCGCGGCCCATTATCCGCTGCGCGTCATCATGGACATATTGGGCGTCCCGCCACAGGACGAGCCGCGCATGCTGATGCTGACGCAGCAGCTTTTCGGATCGACCGACCCGGACCTCAACCGCAGCCGCGAAGCGATCACCAGCGCTGAACAGGCGATCGCGATGCTGCATTATGTCATCGCCGATTTCGAGAATTATTTCCGCGAACTGACCGCCGACCGCCGCGCCGCACCGCGTGAGGACATCGCGACGGTGATCGCCAATGCGGCGATCGACGGCGGGCCGATCCCCGACCGCGAGCTGGCCGGATATTATATGATCGTCGCGACGGCGGGCCATGACACCACCAGCGCCTCGACCGCGGGCGCGATGATGGAACTGGCGAAGAATCCGGCGCTGTTCGAACGCTTCCGCGACGCCGGGACCGACAAGACGGGGCTGATCGAAGAGGCGATCCGCTGGACGACGCCCGTCCAGCATTTCATGCGCAGCGCGAAAGAGGATGTCGAGATCGGCGGCCAGACGATCCGGGCGGGCGACTGGCTGATGCTGAACTATGTCTCCGCCAACCGCGACGAGGCGGTGTTCGACGATCCCTTCGCTTTCGATCCCGATCGCAGGAAGAACCAGCAGATCGCTTTCGGCTTCGGCGCGCATGTGTGTCTGGGCCAGTATCTCGCGCGGATGGAGATGCGGATCTTGATGGAAGAACTGCTGCCGCGCCTGAAGCGCGTCGAGCTGGCGGGCGAACCCGCACGCGTGCAGTCGGTGTTCGTCGGCGGGCTGAAACGCCTGCCGATCCGGTTCGAGGCGGCGTGATCGGGGGAGCCGGCCATGCAATGCTCTCTCCCCTTCAGGGGAGAGATACGAAGGCTTGCCGGTTTGTCCGGCTAGCCGAAGTTGAGAGGGGGGAGGGGGCTGTTTCATTCCCCCTCCCCCAACCCTCTCCCCTGAAGGGGAGAGGACTTAAGTCTTTTCGCCCGGAAAGAATCGCGCGATCACGTCGCCGGCCAGCCGCGCGGGGCGCAGGGTTTCGGCGTCGATGCAGCACCAGCTCGATTTGACTTCGGCGAGCACCTCCTCGCCGCGCTTGATGACGGTTTCATAGAAGGCGCGGGCGCCCTGCACCTTTTCCAGGATCACCGTCGCGATGACGCGGTCATCAAGGAAGGCGGGGCGGCGATAGGTGATTTCGTGCTTCAGCGCGACCCACAGATGCTGCGCCACGGCCTCCGGCGGCGCGATCTTGCGCCAGTGCGACAGCACCGCGTCCTGCACCCAGCTCAGATAATGGGCGTTGTTGACATGCCCCATGAAGTCGATCGCGTCGGGACCGACGGTGATGTCGTGATCATGCGGCAGGGCGGCGGCGTGGGTCATGGCGCCGATATAGCGCCGATGCGCGGCAACGGAAAGGTGAATGGCCCGTCGCCATAGCTATTCTGCCGCGCCGCCGCGGCCGCTATCCCCGCCCGCGATAAGGCGCGACGCCCTGATCGGGCAGCCATAGCCCCTCCGGCGGCGGGCCGGACTGCCAGAAGACGTCGATCGGGATGCCGCCGCGCGGATACCAATATCCGCCGATGCGCAGCCAGCGCGGGCGCATCTCGTCGGTCAGGCGGCGGCCGATGCCGACCGTGCAATCCTCGTGAAAGCCCGCGTGATTGCGGAAAGCGCCGAGGAACAGCTTGAGGCTCTTCGATTCGACGATCGTCTCGTCCGGCGCATAGTCGATGACGAGATGCGCGAAATCGGGCTGGCCCGTGACGGGGCAGAGCGACGTGAACTCGGGCGCGGCGAAGCGGACGAGATAAAGCTCGCCCGCGCGCGGATTGGGCACATAGTCGAGCACGGCGGCCTGAGGCGAGGCGGGCAGTTCGCTCGATTGGCCGAGATGTTTGGGCGCCAGCGGCGCGGGGGTGGAATCGGACATGGAAACCCTCTAGAGCCGGATCGCGCCGAGTGGAAGCGGCGCGCGCGGGCGGCCCGGCCCACGAACCGGACCTTGGACGATATTTGGGATCGCGGACATTTCGATGACGGTGCGGAGATTCGGGCGGGAACGGACGGCGGCGCGCCTGCCGCAGGTGTCGGTGCGCTCGCTGCGCGTGGCCGGCGACGGATTCCCGCAGGGCGCCGACGCCTGGCGCGATGCCTTCGACATCGATCCCGCTGCGCGCCCGCATTTCTTGCTGCTGGCCGATCCCTTCAGCTGTGACGTCGAGTCATTGGTCCAACAGCTCGATCGCGACTTTCCGGGCGCCGTCTCGATCGGCGGATTGGCGAGCGGCGCGGAGCGGCCTGGGGAGAACGCGTTGTTGCTCGAACATCGCATCCATGCGGACGGCCTCGTCGGCGTCGCGCAGCGCCGCCTC
>PHEM01000439.1 GCA_002842935.1 Alphaproteobacteria bacterium HGW-Alphaproteobacteria-13
ACGATGCGCGCTTTGGCGACACGCACGCGAAATGGGCGCTGACGCCGGTGTGGGGCATGAGCCAGCGCCTACCGCGCCGCGTCGGGACGGCGACCGCGAAGCGGCTGATGTTCACCGCCGACATGATCGACGCCGAAGAGGCGGTGCGTATCGGACTGGCCGAATATGCCGTGCCCCGCGCCGATTTCGACCGGGAGATCGAACTGCTCGCGGAACGGATCATCGCCAATTCGGCCTTCAGCCACCGCGCGAACAAGCGGCTGATCGAGGCCACCGACGCATGGGCGATGGATGCGGGTCTGCAATGGGAAGTGACGGAAGGCGACGGCCGCGGTCCCGACATGCAGGCCCGCATCGCCGCCTTCACGGGCAAGAAGGCCGGCGGCGGTTCCGCCTGAACGCTGGAGCGGCGGGCCTTAAATCCGAACCGTATCCCCGAGCGAAGTCGAGGGGCATTGCCGAGCGAAGTCGAGGCAGCGGCGGTGCGGGTTCTCGCTCCGCTCGAACAAGCCCCTCGTCTTCGCTCGGGGACACGGCGATCGGATTTCGTGCGATTTGCTCTACGATGAGCCGCCCCGGGATTCCGACTCGCGGCGCGCCGCCGCTTCGCGCGCGCGATTTTCGCGCATCGCCAGCTCCTCATAGCGGCAGAGCGGGACGGGCGGCGGCGCGTCCCGCGGCGCGCGGTCGGGCTGACGGGGCTTTGGCGATGTCTTGCGGCCGGTCATGCTGTCATCCTTGCCGTCCATCATAGGCGATTCCGCCGCGCGGTCCAAGCGGGACGCCGAACTCAGGCCTCGCCGCCTTCGGTGGTGAGCAGGCGGGCGTCGACACCCGCCTCCGCGAAGGCCGCCTGCCATTTGCGCGCGGGCGGCGTGTCGAACAACAGGGCGTCGCTGCCCGGCGTGAGGTGCCAGCCGTGGCGGACCATCTCCCCCTCCAGCTGCCCCGGCGACCAGCCCGCATAGCCGAGCGCGACGAGCCAGCGCGCGGGTCCGCGCCCCTCGCCGATCGCGCGCAATATGTCGTGCGAACTCGACAGCATCCAGCGATCGGCGACCTGCACCGCCCCTTCGCCGCCCCAGTCGCGGCTGTGCAGCACGAAACCGCGCGACGGCTCGACGGGACCGCCGAGGAACACAGGCTGGTCGAGCGGCTCGTCGTGGCCGATATCGAGCTGGTCGAGCACTGCGCCGACCGTCATGCCGCCGATCGGATCGGCGACGCCGATGCCCATCGCGCCGTCCGCGTCATGGCTGATCATCGCGATCACCGAATGTTCGAAGCGCGGATCGCCGATGCCGGGCAACGCCAGCAGCAATTGGCCAGTGAACCATGTGGGGTCGCTTTCCATCACAGGATCATGCCGCGTGCCGTGGACCGGGTCCAGCGGCATTCGGCGAAGAGACGATGATCCGGTTCGCGCGAACCAAATCCGACCCGATGCCTTGACTCCGCCCCGTCACACTCCGATGTCACCATCATCCCCCACCCCTGAACGAAAGGATGCGACATGACGATCCAGACCGGAGACAAATTGCCCGACGCCACGCTGGTCAAAGTGACCGAAAACGGGCCGGAGCAGGTTTCGACCGCCGATTATTTCAAGGGGCGCAAGGTCGCGCTCTTCTCCGTCCCCGGCGCCTTCACGCCGACCTGCTCGGCCAAGCATCTGCCGAGCTATGTCGACAAGGCCGCCGAACTGAAGGCCAAGGGTGTCGACGAAATCGCCTGCACCGCCGTCAACGACGCCTTCGTGATGGGCGCCTGGGGCAAGAGCGCCCATGCGGGCGACAGCGTGACGATGCTCGCCGACGGCAATGGCGATTTCGCGCAGGCGGTCGGCCTGACCATGGACGGCAAGGCGTTCGGTCTCGGCACGCGCGGCCAGCGCTTTTCGATGGTCGTCAACGACGGCGTCGTCGAGCAGCTGAATGTCGAGGCGCCCGGCGAATATAAGGTGTCGAGCGCCGACTATATGCTGGAACAGCTCTAAATATTTGGGGGGCGGCGCATCGTCGCGCCGCCCCCTCCCATCTTGCCTTCGCGAAAAAGGTCGCCGCCGTGACGCCCGATCCGTCCGCCGCCGTCGACGCCGTCATCGACGAATTGAAGGCGGCGTTCGGCGCCTCCGTCGCCAACCTTAGATCCGCCATCGCCGCCTATGTCCACCAGGGCACGCCGCCGCCCGCCGACGCCGCAGCGACGGGGCTGTTCGACTATCCGGCGCTGCGACTCGTCACCACGGGCGAGCCGCGCCGGGGACAGGCGGGCCACAATCTGTCCTTCGGGCGGATCGAGCGCGCGGGGACATTCGTCACCACGGTGACGCGCCCCGACCTGTTCGCCGACTATCTGCGCGAGCAGTTGCTGCTCCTCACCC
>PHEM01000038.1 GCA_002842935.1 Alphaproteobacteria bacterium HGW-Alphaproteobacteria-13
TAGACGGCGGCAATAGGCGGTGATTGACAATCTATGCTTGCACGTTTCTTTGGCGACCGTGACATATAAGCCACGACATCATGCGACTTGGTGGCGAAATATGCGACCCGATGAACTTGGCGGATTTCCGATTCGCACGACATGGCGGAGCCTTCCTTGGGTGGCCCGCCATCGCCACGAACTCATGCTGTATCAGTTCATTCCGCCGCGCAAGAGGGGGAGGCACTACAGTGCCGACCATAGCCAAATGAGTGCTAAAAGCACGAAATTAGTCGGAAAAGCGCCAACATAGTAGCGCTGGGCAGCCACCAAGATGCGTCTGCTGGCGCAGATTCAATTTTGGGCACGATTGGAAAATGTGGCGCGATTGCACGATCTGCCCTATATAGTAGTTATGGCGCTTATGCCGAAAGGATTAGTCAATGGCCGCACCACGCAAGCGGACGCAGGATGCGACCGCCAACCCGCCCGCCAGCCTGCGGGGCCATGTCAGCGAGGCAGGCCGATTGAGTCTGCCCGCCGAACTACGACGCGCCGTAGGGCTTGAGCGGGGCGGCCCGGTGCGTATCGAACTTGTCGATGGCGCGATACGGATCAGGACAATGAAAGAGGTCAAGGACCGCATCCGCACTTTGGCCCGCGAGAGCGGCCTTGCCGACAAGGCAAGTGTGGCGGATTTTCTCGGCTGGAGAGAGGCTGAACGCGCCAGTGAAGCGAAAGCGGCTGGCAAACGGTGAGCGGGATCATCATCGACGCATCGGCCATCCTCGCCGCGATTCTTGGCGAGACTGGCGGCGATGCGGTGTTCGATATGCTGGACGATGCGGCGGTCAGCACGGTCAACGTGGCGGAGGTCTATACCTATGCCGCGCTCAATGACTTACCCACCGATGCGATCGACGCCTTCTTTGCGGATACCGGCATCGAGATCGCGCCATTCGACCAGCGGCAGGCAATAACGGCGGGACAGCTTGTCAGCGTCACGCGCAAGGCTGGCCTTTCGCTTGGCGATCGGTCCTGCCTCGCGCTGGCGAAAACGCGAGACGCGGAGGTGCTGACCGCCGATCGCCCGTGGCAGCAGGTTGCGGACGGGGCGGGACTGACAATCACGTTGCTGCGCTGATCGCCATGCCGAAGAACTATTCGGACGTGACGGTAGGCAACCGGATTCGCGTGCAGGGAACGCTTGGGCGATCCGCGCGTGGCCTTGTCGTAACTGACGCGACCGGCATGCCGTTGTGGAACCTCAATTTTGATGAGGAGTGCCCTATGTCTCCGGGGATCGCCATCATCGTGGAAGGCATTCGGTCAGGCTTCGATCGCATCGACGTGGAATGGATTGGCGAGCCGCCGCCCTCCCCCTGATTTGACGAAAGTAACGATGGCTAGCGCAGGGATAGGAATGCACAAGATGACGGACATGGATGACCGGGCGCGGGATAATTCTGATCGTAGAATCGCGTTACTGATCGACGCGGACAATGTATCGCATAGCAAGATCGCCGCGATGCTGGCGGAGCTATCCAGATATGGCACAGCGAACATCCGGCGAGCTTATGGCGATTGGGCGAGCGCGGGCCTCAAGGGCTGGAAAGATAAACTGCACGATTTCGCGATCCGGCCCATTCAGCAGTTCAGTTATTCGACCGGAAAGAACGCGACCGACATCGCACTGGTGATCGACGCGATGGAATTGCTCTACACGCAGAAGCCGGATGCCTTTTGCCTCGCATCAAGCGATGCTGACTTCACGCCGTTGGTGATGCAACTCAAAGCCAATGGGCATGAGGTCTATGGTTTTGGCGAGCGGAAGACGCCCGCGCCATTCGTCAACGCCTGCACCACATTCCTCTATCTCGACACCTTGGACGACCCAGCCCCGCCGGTTCCCACACCCGATGCCGCCGCAAAGCCGAAAGCCAAAACGAAACCAGCAGCCAAGGAAAAGACTGCGCCAGCCGATAAGCCAACAGACAAACAGAAACCCTTGTCGCAGAACACGACGCTCGTAACGATATTGCGGGGTGCGGTCGAAGCGGCCGTGCGCGAGGATGGATGGGCGGCGATGTCGGCGGCAGGAAGCGCAGCCAAGCGGCAAGCGCCGATCGACCCGCGTAACTATGGCGTGAAGAATTTCCCCGCCCTGTTTGCTGCAACCGGCTTGTTCGAGATCGTGAAAACCGATGGCGGCCAAAGCTATGTTGCGGACAAGCGGAACAAGGATCGGACGCGGCAGCCAAACCGATAGAATCAGTTGCCGTTCGCCTCCTGTTCGGCCTCGAACGCGCGCTTGCCCTTGCGCTGCCATAGGGCGAGCGCGTTGCCGCGTTCCTCGCCTTGCAGCTTCCCCGCGATCGACAGGAACGCGCCGTAAAGCGCGGCGCGGTCGTCGTCGGTCAGATCGACCAGCCCCGCTTTGACGACGAGGCCACCGAGTTCGATCAACTGCCGCGTTCTCTCTCGCCGCTTCACAACCCATTCCCTTGTGTCCGTTCGCGCCTTGCTTGCCTCAACGCGATGCCGCGCCGCCGTCGAGCGGTAGAGCGCCCTCCGGCTGCCCACCAGATCGCGGCGCAGGCTTGCGTTGCTTGCCGCGAAAGAAAGCCGCGCCCGCCTTGCGCCAGCCCTCCCTTGTCGCGGCGTCCTTGCTGGCGACGGCATCGAGCAACGCCCCGGCCAGTAGATCGGCGTCGAGCGCATCGGCCCCGGTTGCCGCGACGAGTTCGCCAAGCTGGCGCACACGGCGTTCCTTGAGCGCCTTCGCCTTGTCGGCAAGGGCTTTGAGTTCCGAATCGTAGTCGCGGGGTTTACGCATGACAGTCTCCATTCTTTGCGGATGGAGTGATTCTAGAGTATTGCTTTGCGTAAGGCAGTAGAGTCGCCGGGACGTGATGACACCGCCTAGTCCCTGCTCGGATTTTATTCGAGGATGGCGCGCTTATACGTCGTGCCGACGTGCGCTCAGCGTAGTAACTGGTATATCGCTATGGCGATCTACCATTTCTCCGTTCAGGTCATCGGGCGCGGCGCGGGCCGCAGCGCCGTTGCAGCCGCCGCCTATCGGGCTGGCGAGCGGCTGCACGATGAGCGGCTGGACCGCGACCATGATTTCCGCGCCAAGTCGGGCGTCGAGCATAGCGAGATCATGTTGCCCGAAGGCGCGCCCGAACGCTTTGCGGATCGCGCAACCCTCTGGAACGAGGTCGAGGCAGGCGAGAAGCGGAAGGACGCGCAGCTTGCCCGCGAGGTCGAGTTTTCCATTCCGCGCGAGATGGACAAGGCGCAGGGCATCGAACTGGCGCGCGACTTCGCACAGGCCGAGTTTGTCGAACGCGGCATGATCGCGGATTTGAATGTGCATTGGGACATGGGCGCGGACGGCCAGCCCAAACCCCATGCCCATGTCATGCTCACCATGCGCGCGGTGAATGAGCAGGGATTCGGGGCGAAGGAACGCGACTGGAACCGCACGGAGTTGGTGGAACAGTGGCGCGAGCGTTGGGCCGATCACGTCAACCAGCGGCTTGCCGAACTCGACATAGATGCCCGCATAGATCACCGTTCGCTGGAAGCGCAGGGGATCGACCTTGAGCCGCAAGACAAGATCGGCCCCGCAGCATCGCGCATGGGCGAGCGCGGGCTTGAGTCCGAGCGGATCGAACAGCACCGCGAGATTGCACAGCGGAACGGCGAACGCATCATCGCGGAGCCGGGTATCGCGCTGGACGCGATCACCCATCATCAGGCGACGTTCACCACCCGCGACCTTGCGATGTTCGTTCACCGGCACAGCGACGGCAAGGACCAATATGACCGGGCGATGAGCGCGGTTCGCACGTCGCCCGATTTGATCGCGCTCGGCAAGGATGGGCGCGGCGACGACAGATTCACCAGTCGCGAGATGATCGAGACGGAACAGCGGTTGCAGCGCGCTTCGGAGTTGATGGCCGAGCGCGAGCGCCACCGCACCGACGAGCAGGCGCGCGAAGCGGCTCTGGCACGCGCGGAGGGGCGCGGGTTGGAGTTGTCGGGCGAGCAGCGCACGGCGTTCGATCATGTGACCGGCGAGCGCGGGCTTAGTGTCGTCGTCGGTTACGCCGGGACCGGCAAGAGCGCGATGCTGGGGGTTGCGCGGGAGGCGTGGGAGCGCGGAGGGTATGCGGTGCGCGGCGCGGCGTTGTCGGGCATCGCGGCGGAGGGGTTGCAGAACGGTTCGGGCATCGCCTCGCGCACCATCGCCAGCATGGAACATTGCTGGTCGCAGGGGCGCGATATGCTCGGTCCCCGCGACGTGCTGGTGATCGACGAGGCGGGCATGGTCGGCACCCGCCAGATGGAGCGCGTGCTGTCGCACGCCGAAGAAGCCGGCGCAAAGGTGGTGCTGGTAGGCGACCCGCAGCAGTTGCAAGCCATCGAGGCGGGCGCGGCCTTCCGCGCGATCAACGAACGGCATGGCGGCATCGAGAATACTGAGGTGCGGCGGCAGGTCCACGACTGGCAGCAGGACGCCACTCGGCATCTGGCGACCGGCAGGACCGGCGAAGCTATCGCCGCCTATGCCGACAAGGGCATGGTGCATCAGGCCAAGACGCGTGAGCAGGCCCGTTCCGAGCTTGTCGAGCGTTGGGACCGCGAGCGCATCGCTGCGCCAGATCAAACGCGGATCATCCTCACGCACACCAATGATGAGGTGCGCGAACTCAACGAAGCCGCGCGCGAGCGGATGCGAGCGGCGGGTGAGCTTGGCGCTGACGTGCGCGTGAGGGCGGAACGCGGAAACAGGATGTTCGCGACCAGCGACCGCATCATGTTCCTTCGCAACGAGCGCAGCCTTGAGGTCAAGAACGGCACGCTTGCTACCATCGAGAAGGTCAGCCCGGAGCATATCTCCGTCAGGACCGATGACGGGCGAAGCGTATCGTTCGACACGAAAACCTATGCCCATGTCGATCATGGTTATGCCGCCACCTTCCACAAGGCGCAGGGCATGACCGTGGATCGGGCGCATGTGCTGGCGACGCCGGGCATGGACAGCCATTCCACCTATGTCGGCATGACCCGCCACAAGGACGGCGCGCCGCTTCATTATGGCCGCGACGACTTCAAGGACCAGTCGCGCCTTGTCCATGTGCTGGGCCGCGAGCGCACCAAGGATATGGCGAGCGATTACGCGCGCCGCGATCCCGTGCAGGAGTTCGCCGAGCGCCGGGAGATCACGTTCGGCGAGCGCATCGCGGAAATCGTCCGCCCGGTGGCCGAGAAGGCGCGCGACATCTTCGTCGGGCTACGCCTCTCGCTGCCCGGACAGAACCGGGCGGCCCCGGCAACGCCGGAGCAGCAGCGCGAGCCATCGACCGCGCCCGAGCAGAAGCGCGGGATCTTCGACGGCCTCGACCTGGGCAGCGCGACGCCGAAGGCCGAACGCGGCATGTTCGCCGACTTCCGGCCCCCGGCGCAGAGCCACGACCCGGCCGCAGCGGCGAAGGCCGAGCGCGAGCGCATGCGGACCATCGCCGTCCAGCGGCATGCCCGCGCGGTGGCGAGCATCTGGAAGATGCAGGACAAGGGGCTACCCGTCCTGCCGCACCAACGCAGCGAACTCGGCAAGGCCCGCGAGGCGATGGACAGGACCGGCAAGCACGCCGCCCACGATATGGAGCGGGCCTACAACCGCGATCCCGCTCTGGCCTTCGAGGCATCGGCGGGACGGGTCAGCCAGGCTATGCGCGCGATGAGCCAAGAGGCCGAAATCCGCGCCGATCCCGACAAGCGCGCCGACCGGTTCGTGGAGGGCTGGCAGGAGCTGGGCCGCCACCGCGAGGACTTGCAGCGCGACGGCGACTTTAGGGGCGCGCGCAAGGTGTCCGAGCAGATGGCGGGGATGGCGAAAAGCCTCGAACGCGACGCTCAGATGGAATCCGTGCTGCGCGAGCGCAAGCAGGAGCTTGGCATCGGCATCGAGACCGGCCGCGACCTTTCCCACGACCTCGCCAGCAGCGTCGGCATCGAGATGGACCGGGGCCGCGACCTTGGCATGAGCAGATAAGGAGACACGATCATGGACAGCAATGCGCCAGCCCTCCCGGCATCGCCCCCGCAGCCGCCTCCCGCGCCCGAACCGAACAATCCCGCATGGGCCTTCACCCAGCTTGCCGAGAAGGTGGCTCTACTCGAAGCGGCCATTGCGGGCCTTTCCGCCAAGCGCGAGGCGATGCCCGATTACAGTGAGACGCTTGGCGAGATCGCGGCGTTGCTCGAAAGAATACGCAAGGCGTTGGGCACACTCGCCCACCGTCCGGCGATGGAGATCACGCCTGACGAAATGGCGCGCCAGATCGCGGCGGCGGGCAAGACGGCGCGCGCGGCGGACAGCGCCGCCATGGCGCAGGCGCGCGACCGGATGGACAAGGTGGCGGCGCGGCTCGAATATCTCGAAGGCACGGTCGTGGACGCCCGCGATCAGCGCCGCCAGCGGCACAAATGGGGGATCGGCGGCGTGCTGGCCGGGATGCTGCTATGGTCGTTCCTTCCCGGCACCATCGCCCGCGCCCTGCCGGATAGCTGGCACTTGCCCGAACGGATGGCGGCGCGGACCATGGACCGTGACCGATGGACAGCCGGGGAGCGCCTGCTTGCCACGTCCGAGCCAGAGCATTGGCGAACCGTGATCTTCGCCAATGCGATCTTGCAGGAGAACCGCGAGGCACTCGGCAAATGCCACGACGCCGCCGCGAAGGCCAAAAAGCCGGTGCGTTGCGCCGTCGAAATCGGGCCGGGCGAGGTCAGGCCAGCGGATTGACCATCCGGCTTGCCGTCAATCCCGCTCGCCTTCCTCGCGTTCGAGCCGTTCGACCACGGCTTTCCAGACCCATTTGTGGCATCCTCCTGCTGTCGCCACACTCGTTTGTACGACACCGGTCCACGCCCAATCTCTGCCCGACATTCCGGATGCAATCACCCGTGGCGGCCACGTCGATGCTGCAATCGGTCAGGGGAGGCGGGTCACGAACCGCGTCGGACAAAATCCTGCTTCAATGTTTATCGTACCATTTCTTCAGAAACCAATATTGAGCGCTATGCTTCCCTTGTGGTTATTGGCATCACTGTTGAACGCGCCGTCATAGGAGGCGGTGATCGTGGCCCTGTCCGAGAGGCGATAGGCGAAGGCGGCACCGGCGGAGACCCCTCCATCGCGCATCTTCGGCCCAAGAACACTGTAGTCCTGACTTCCTCCGGCGAATGCCGCACGCTGGCGAGGCAAGGCATCTCCGATCTGATGATCGTAGAGAACGCGTACGCTGCCACTGAACGCCTGCGTCCCGAACCCGA
Organism: Alphaproteobacteria bacterium HGW-Alphaproteobacteria-13; assembly: GCA_002842935.1. GTDB lineage: Bacteria > Pseudomonadota > Alphaproteobacteria > Sphingomonadales > Sphingomonadaceae > Sphingopyxis. The sequence goes on from PHEM01000038.1 coordinate 7,330, forward strand.
CCTCGGCACCCGCCCCGACAGACGCAGCGGTGAAGTTCTCTCGAACCAGAGTAAGATCGAGCGCGCCGGCGCCTGTTTCGCGCGCCGCCTTGAACTGGACATTGGCAATGTCGAGTGTCGCAAGCGGCGAGAGCCGTAGCCCTCCGACCGGCACGTCATAGCGCAGCGAAGCCGAATAGCCGACCGTCTGTGCCTTGCGAGAGGCGTTTGCCGTGCGCTCCAGCGTACCCCATGTCATCCGGCGTTCGGTATCAAGGTCATGCCAGCCAAGGCTGAACGCATTGGACAGATGCAGAGGGCCTTGCGAGAGCGTCAGATAAGCGCCGACCAGCGTGCTGTCGTAATCGACCTCTGACCGACGGCCATCCACGGTCGCGCGTCCATCGAGATAGCCCGCGGCCAGGCCAAAACGCACCGCGCCTTTTCCGCCCAGATCGCCATTCACAAGATCGATGCCGGCCGCGAGCCCATAGCTTCGCGAGGACAGCCGCGCCGCATTGCCGTCCGCATCGTGACGTCCGCTCTGCCCGAGGAACGCCAGCCAGGGAGCAGTCCGCCCCGATACTGCTGGCATGGATCCCGCACGCCGTTGGATGGTGCGCGTGAACAGGTCGGCGGCGTCAGCAATGGCATAATGGCTCGACGCATGGATCTCACCGGATGAAAGATCGAAGGCATAGCGAGCATCCTGCGCATTCAACCCGGCGATGCTGTTGAAAACCGCCAGCGCATCCGAGCCAGACGTCTGGTCGAAGCTGAACAGGCCGCGTGCGGCCTCGCGCTGGTTGAAGGTCTCGGCTGCCGTATCGAACTCCCGCACCACGGCGATCGACAGCAGCACGGCATGACTGTCATGCTCGAGCGTGGGCGTGATGAACGCCGAGTGGTTGAGCATCGTGACGTCGTCGAACGTCCCTGTCACCCCGGCATCCGCGCTAATGATGGTGTAATGCTGTCCGTCCAGATAGCTGATGTGCGGATCGAGCGCGGTGACCTGCACTGTGCCGCCTTGCAACGTCGCGCTGCCCGTCGCCGCGATCCTGTCCGCATCGCCATTGGCGGCGATCTCCACGTCGTAAATCGAACCCGCCGCGAAGGTCACGTCACCCGCGACATTGAACGTGCCGATCGAATTGCCCGGCGCGAACCGGCCGCCGCTGCCGACGAACACATCGCCCATAACCCGGCCTGTACCGCTCAGCGTCGCGCCGTTACCCACACTTAGCAGCGAGGTGCCAAGAACGCCACTCTCGGCCAGCCTGAACATGCCGGCTTCCAGATCGACTGCACCGGTGTAGAGGCTGCTGTTCCCTGCGAAAATGGTGGTGCCCGGACCCCGGTTGATGAGATGCCCGGACCCCGTCAGCACGCCGTCCCAAGAGCCGGTATCGCCGCGATTGATGACGAGTGTTCCGGCATTATGGATATCGTTACTGACCTGCCCGCCTTGTCCGGCCACACCGCTGCCAATCTGGAGCGTTGAGCCTGCGGAAATGCTGGTCAGGCCAACGCCGACGATCCCGGTGACAGCCAGCGTTGCCGGGCCGGAGAGCGTAAAGTCGCCGGTTCCCGTCATATAGCCGTCGAAGGTCGCGGCCTGCGTCTGCGTGAGGTGCAGATCGGTCGCACCGAGGCTGACCGTCCCGGCGCCCGACAGGCTGCCGATCCGCGCGGCGCCGGAAGTGACCTCTCCAACGTCAAACGTCCCCGCTCCGCCGATGTTCACGCCCGAACTGGCCTCGATCGCTCCCGCCCCGCGCAACGCCAGCGTGCCGGCTTCGACGATCGTCTGGCCGGTATAGCTGTTGATGCCGGACAGGATCAGCGTGCCACCCTGCGTCTTGGTGATCCCCCCGCTGCCGCCGATCGTCGCCGCGATCGTCGCGGTCTCGTCACCCAGCACGCGCAGTTCACTGCCGCCCGCCACGGTCTGGAGCGTACCGGCCCCGCCCAGCGTATAGCCGGAGGGGACGAACTGAAGACCCTTGAGGCTCTGCGTGCCGTCGACGGCAATGGCCGACCCCGCACCGTTGAACACGCCGTGATTGCCGGCCCATGCTACGTCGACTTCTTCACCACTGTTGCGCCAGTCAAGGCCGGCAGTGTTCCAAATGGCGGAATTGTCTTGCCAATATTGTAGGTTGTCGGGAGTGCCGATGACCAGATCGAAATGGTTGTTGGTCCCACCCGGCTCCCATGTGTTGACCACACGGTAATCGGCGTCTGGAACCGGCCTGGGCTGAACGATGGTGAAGTAGTCCCCGCTGGGACTGAAAGTCCCCGCGGCGTTGTTCATCGTGATAATCCGATAATGGCCGATGCCCGCGCCCCCGTCATCGAAAAGGTGCAACTCCGGCCGCGCCCCGATATCGAGATGAGAGTTGAGGTCGGCCATGATGAGGCGGTCGCTGGTGCCGGGGCTGTCCGCGCTCCCCGGCGCGCCGATCTGGATATGAAGCTGCGATCCGGCCTCGAACCGCAATCCGCCCGCAAATGTCAGCGAGCCCACGCCATTGGTACCAGGCGCAACAATGCCTCCTGCTTCGATGACATTGTGAACAGCGGTATTGTTAACCTTAGGACCATTCTTGCCGATGATGCCGGACCCGCCGAGCGTGGCGCCCGATTTCACGATCACCAGCCCGCCAAGCTCGCCCTTCCCGTCCGCACCGCCGACCAGCAATGTGCCGCCATGAACGGTTGTCGTGCCGGTAAAGCCCTTGAACCCGCTATGGATTGCCGGGTCACCGGTGATAATCGTCGTACCGGCATAATGGTTGATCGCATGATTGACGCCTGCAAGGCTGTCGATCACCGGCGCAAACGTGGTGGCGCCGCTGTGATTGAAATTGAGCGTGCCGTTGCTGCCGCTAAAACTGACATAGGCCGCGTCCAGCACGCCCGCAGCCACCGGTGCTGCGCCGGGCGCGGCGCCGATGTTGAGCGTGGCGCTGCTCGCCGCGTTTCCGCCAAGGTTGATACCCGCGAAACCGTCTGCAAGTTCCGCCCCGGTCCGTACCAGCCCGCCATCGGCGATAGTCAGGCTGCCCACGCCGCCATTGGTGCCGATCTCGATCAGGTCGCCCACGGTCCACGCCGACCCGGCACCGGTCACCAGCACATTGCCGACCCCATTTGCGCGGGTCGCGATCTCGCCCCGGAAACCACTCGCCTGCCCGCCATCGGAAATGGTCAGATCGCCCCGCCCGCCATAGCCCACGAAAATGCCGGAATCGGCGGTCACTGTTGAACCCGCGCCTGTAATGCGCAGATCTCCGAACGTATCGGTGCCGGAACCAAGATAGAGGGTCTTACTTCGCAGTTCGCCTCCGGCAGCGACAGTAAGGACGCCGCTACCGTTCCCGGCTGCGGCCCCGACACCAAGTCCAACAGCGTCACTCAGCCGCCATGCCGATCCGGCACCATGAATGGTGGCGCGCCCCGTACTGTCCCGTCCCGGAATGCCTGCATCAGCAGGCGACGGAAGATAGCCAATGCCAATCCAGCCGTTTTCCCCGTTGACCACCGCGCCATCGCTGATGGTCAACGCGCCATCGCCACCCTCGGCACCGACGAGCAGCGTCCCAGCATTCCAGACCGAACCGGTGCCGGATATCTCAGCGACACCCTTATAGGGCTGCGCTTGACCATCCGCTATGTAGGCCAGCCTGCCAATGGAAGCGCCGCCCTCGACCTTGCCTCCGGCGAGGATCCTCAGAGTCCCATCGCTGGTATCGCCAATGATGAGCGCGGGGCCTGTGTCCTGCGCTGTCAGCACAGAGCCTGCGCCATCCACAACCAACGATGCGCCATTCGTGACGTAGCCGCGTTGAACGTCCATCGCACCGCCATCTTCGACCCGCAGCACGCCGTCAGACGCACGAAGATCGCCGGAAACATCTGTTGCTCCCGACAGGCTCAGCGTGCCTCCGCCGTCTTTGGTCAGGTGTCCGGCTACCGTAACGGGCAGAGCCAGCCTGGCGGTGCTGCCCGCATCGACGCGCACGGAACTGCTCGCGCCGGTCAGATTAAGCGCGCCGCCCGCGCCCGCGACCAGCCGATAGCCGTCCGCCGCGAACTGGAGGCCGGTGACGTTCTGCTCGCCCTCCACCGTCACATCGCCAGTGCCGTTGTAGAAGATTGCGAACTGGTCGCCCCAGGCCGCATTCGCCGTGCCGCCCGCATTGGTCCAGTTGCTGTTGGCAGCGTTCCACACCCCGGCGCCGCCGCGACCGTATTGTGTATTGCCGTGTGCGCTGTTGGTGCCGTCCCAATATTGATTGGCCCCGCTCGCCTCGGTCGCCACCTCCAGCGTCACCGCACTGGCGGTCCCGGTGCCGGCGTTTACGGTGTAAGCATGGCCCGCAGGCGCGGTGCCGACAGTCAGCCCGTTATCGGCCACCAGCGTGCCGTAATTGATCAGCGTATAGACGCCGTTGCCGAAGCCGCCCGCGTCGGTCACGTTCAGGATACCGTCGAGGGTCAGGCCGCCAGACACGTCGATCCGGTCGCTGGCCGCCGCCACGCCCGGCGCTCCCAGTTCGAAGTCGAGCAGGGAGCCGTTGTTCAGGGTCAGCGACGCCATGCTTAGCACACCCGGGCTGTTGCCCGGTGCGAGGATGCCACCATTACTGATCGCCACGTTGCGCAGGCTGCCGCCTCCGGCCAGCGTTGCGCCGGACTGCACAGTCAGGTCGAGCGAGTCCGCTGCCGCGTCGAGCACGACGGTTCCTGCCTCGACAGTGCCGGCGGGCAGCACCATCCACGAGGGAACGGTGCCGCTGATCCGCCACGTCCCGTCGCCGACCTTGCGGATATCCTCGAACCCGGTCACGCGCGCCGTGTTCGAGAGGACGAGCTCTACCTCCCCAACTGTTCCGGCGGCACCATCCAGCACGAACGTGTCGAACCCGTCGCCGCCGTCGATGACGCCCTTCACGTCATATGTGGGCAGCAGGGTGACGCGGTCATCGCCGGCACCCAGCAGCACAACCGTTTCGCTGGCTGAGGTGTGGACCACCCTGCCGGCGATGGTCAGATCGACATTGATGCGCCCGATGGCCGGATCGACCGGCATTGCCGGATCGTCGAACACGCCTATCGCCGGCGCGCTTCCGGCGAACACACGTCCACCTTCTTCGATGACGATGTTTGCAGTGCCCAGTCCGGGATGTTCGCCCGACGGGCCGAGGGCGATGCCCATGCCGTTCAGGCCCTGCCCCATGATCGTCCCGCCGCCCGTGACAGTGATCTGTCCCGCACCGTCACGGGCGATGCCGAGCACGACACCATGGGCATCCTCACCGGTGACGCGCAGGTCGTTCGAGACGGTGATCGAACTTAGGCTGCCATCAGATACGCTGGAGAAAATACCATGGGCTTCCCTGCCCGATGTGCGCAGAACACCGTTCATTACGACTGTTGTATCGGCACGGATGGGTTCGGCGTCGAGTACCTCGCGCACATCGATGCCATAGGCATGGTCCCCGGTCGTGGTGAGAGCGCCGTGAACAGTGACACGGTGGCTGACGTTGCTGTTTTCACCGCCGAACAGGCCGATTGCGCTGGCATACTCCCCGTCGGTGGTGATCGCCCCGGTCTGCCCGACGGTGATCTCCGTCGCCCGACCGGAATTCGGGGTCCAGCGTTCGACGAACACCCCCTGAACCAGCCGTCCGCTGGTGGTGATGCTCCCGTCGATGGTGACAGCACCGTCATCGAGGACCATGATGCCAGCGCCGACATCATCGTCAGTCAGCGCCGGGTTGGACACAGCAATGCTGCCGCCTTCGGCCAGCGTCACGCTTCCGCTGCCGATCTTGATTCCGATCCATTCGGATTCCACCCGCCCGGCGACGCTGATAACGGCGTCGCCGCCATCGACCTTGATCCCGCCTTCCACGCCCTTGACCAGGCTGCCCGTGCCGGTCGTAACCCGAGCGTTCTCACCCAGCGATACCCCATAATCGTCGCCGGTCAGCGTGGCGCCAGGATCAAGGGTCAGGGTGACGCCCGTCTCCGCGCCTGTTCCATAGCCATTGTCACCGTTCAGATTCTCACTGGCACCGGTGCAGGCCACGCTAACATTATTACCCGCTTCCGGTGTGCAAGCGGCAAGCGCGGGAGCAGGAGACAGAAGACCAATCGCCAGAATTGCAGACGACGCGGCAGCAAGCAGCGCAGCCTGAGAATGAGCCTTCGACCGCGCCCCACAACCGCGCCCACCCGTTTGGATCTGCTCATTGCTCTGCTGGTTTATCCGCATGTCTTACCCCCGTCTGGAACTGCATCAGCCCATCCCCACCGAGGGGAGATAGGCGCACAGTTCTCTTGAGCGCCGGATCGACGCGAACCGGGTCACACCGGATGAAGTTTTATTTTTGCATGGTCAGCGTGGGTTGCTGAATCCCGCTAAAGTTGCAGTTTCTCAGCAGGTTCGCGCAACAAACTTCGCCAGATCGCGCGTCACGACATTGCGATCATGATCCGACAAAGGCCGCTCACGGCTCAAACGGTCAAATAGACCGCTGGCCTGCCTGTAAAGTCGGCAGGATTCTGCCTTTTCACCGACAATCTCAAAGACGCTGCCGATCAGGATCAGGTTGGTGGCATATTCTCGCTGCACCGACCGGTCACCCGGCATCGCCTGCGCCCTCTGCCCCTTGGCGCGCAGGCTTTCACGAGCGACTTCGACCGCACGCTTGGCTTCGCCTGCATAGGCAAGCGTTATCGCCTTTTGCTCGAGAACCGAGTTCAAAATCCGTTCCAGCCCGTCATCACGAGGATCCCGGGCGATCTGCTCACGCGCCAGAGATTCTGCCCGGTCCAGATCGGCGAGCGCCGGGCGATCCCGCTCCAACGAATAGAGAATGAGCGCCCGCTTGAACAAGGATATCGCCAGGCTGCGCCTGACCTTGTCCTTCTTTGCGGCCAAAGGCAGCAGTTCGTCAGCAGCCGCGATCGCAAGGTCCGCGTGGCGGAGTGCAACTGCATAGTCGCCTTTGCCTTCGTCGGCCAGGCGGCCCAGCGTTTCAGCAAGGCTGGCCTCGGCATGGGAAAGCCGTTCCAGATTGTCCGGCGTTCTCCCGAATTGTGAAATATGAGCATCGAGCTGCGCGCGGACCTCCCGCAGCAGACGAACAGCTTCCTCGCCGCGATCGATCCAGACCAGCGGCACAGCCGCATCGATCCGGGCATCGATCGCCTTCCCGGCATATGTCTCCCGATCGGTTCCGCTGGCGAGCGACTGGAACAAGGCTGCGGCCTCGATCCCATGCTCATGGGCCTGCGCACTGCGGTCTCCAGCAATGAAGTCGAACACGGCCTGGGAATGAAGGGCCTCGGCAAGACCGGCGGTCAGCTTCGCATTGTCGGGATATCTGGCGTGCAGCGTGCGCAACTGCGAAACGGCGATCGTCAGCGCCTGCGCCGCCTCGTCTCGTCGCCCCAGATTGGCGCCCGACGGCGTCCCCAGCACATCGGCAAGCCGCTTGTAGGCCATTGCCGCTTCGAAACGCATTTCGGCGGGTGCGCCGCGCGTTCGCGAGAGCACGTCCAGATAATGGCGAGCGCGGTCGGCAATGTCGTTCATCGCCTTGGTCGTGCCGGGAACATGCTCCAGCTCGTCATAAAGGTCGAACAGCATGAAGTTGGAGAGCTCGCGCACTTCGGTGAAGCGTTTCTCCGTTTCCGCACGGGCTTGTTCGGCATCACGCCAGGCCAGCGTCATCCCCGCCAGACCACCGAGCAGCAGGAGGGCGGCGAGAACCGACAGTGCGACCGGGAGGCGATGGCGACGGATGAACTTGCCATAGCGATAGCTTGCCTTGCCCGAATAGGCCGCGACCGGGTGACCAGCCCGGAATGCCGCTATATCCGCCGCAAGCAGGGCCGCGCTTGCATAGCGCTTTGCGGGGTCGTCGTCCGATGCCTTCGACGCGATCGCTTCAAGTTCAGGCTGTTTCAGGTCGCCGATCAGCCGCAGGAAAATGCGGCCAAGGGAGTATATGTCCACAAGCGTCGTGACGGCCCCTTCGCTCGACCGCTCCGGCGCGGCATAGCCTGGCGTCAGGCTAAGCTTGCTGAGTGCGGAGCCAGCTAGCGGCTCGTCGCTGGCGACGGGAGGGCGAGCGATCCCGAAGTCGATGAGCTTTGCGTCACCCCGCTCATTCACCAGAACATTACCTGGTGTCAGATCGCGATGAA
>PHEM01000440.1 GCA_002842935.1 Alphaproteobacteria bacterium HGW-Alphaproteobacteria-13
TGGCAAACGACACTTCCTTCGGCGTCGGCTTCGCGCCGACCGCCGACGGTGATTCGCGGCTTCTCGCGTCCTGCGCTGAACCGGACGGCGTTCGCGAGCAGCTCGTCGAAAGCGGCCCGCAGCAGCTCGGCATCCGCTGACACCGGAGGCAGGGGTCCGTCGACGGTGAACGCGAGCGATCGATCGCCGGGTTCGATCGCAGCAAACGCAGCGCGCACGAGATCCTCGGGATCGACCGGCTGCCGCGTCAGATCGCGACGACTGACGGCCGACAGTCGCGCGAGCCGATCGACCAGCGCGAGGGCGGATCTCGCACTGCGGCCGACGCGCGCGAGCAGCGGCGTGATGGTCAGGCCGATCGCCGTGACGAGCTGCCAGAATTCGGCGGTGCCGCGGCTGATGATCTGCGCCTGGATCGCGGCGGCGAGGACGATCAGCGTCGTTTCCGACGGGCTGGCCATCAGCAGCCCGACTTCGGCGGCGGTGCTGCGCCGCGCGACGCCGGAAAAGCGCAGCAGCGCCGCCGTCACCGCCGCCTTGACGAGGACGACGCCGACGACGGCGGCGATCAGCTGCGGCCACTGCGCGGCGATCGTCTTGAGGTTCAGGCCCATGCCGACGCTGATCAGGAAGACGCCGAGCGCCAGCCCCTTGAAGGGCGCGGTGATCGCCTCGACCTCGTTATGATATTCGGTTTCGGCGATCATCAGCCCGGCGAGCAGCGCGCCGATGATCGGCGACAGCCCCACGGCGGCGGTCGAGAGCGCCGCGACGATGACGACGAGCAGGCTGGCGGCGAGGAACAGTTCGGGGTCCTTGGCCCGCGCCGCCTGCGCGAAGATGCGCGGCAGCAGGAACCAGCCGCCCAGCGCGAGCGCGGCGACCACGGCGATGTCCTGCCACAGGATCGTCAGCAATTCCTCGGCGCCCGCCGCGCTTGCCCCCGGCGCCATCGCGCCGAGGATGAAGATGATCGGGACGATCGCCAGATCCTCGAACAGCAGCATCGAGAAGGAAGCGCGCCCGACCGCCGATTTGGTGCCCGCGATCGGCAGCACCAGCGCCGTCGACGACAGGGCGAGGGCGATGCCCAGCCCGAAGGCGGCAGGCGCGCCATAATCGGTGAGCAGCATCAGCGCGCCGCCCAGGATCAGCCCGCCCAGCCCCAGCTCCGCCGCGCCGATGCCGAACACCAGCGCGCGCAGCTGCCACAGCCGCCGGAACGACAGTTCGAGACCGATGGAAAAGAGCAGCAGGATGATGCCGAGTTCGGCGATCAGCGCGATGTCTTCGCTCGAATCGATGGTGATATGCCGCAGCCACGGATAATCGCCCGCCAGCAAGGCAAGCCCCGACGGCCCGACGAGCAGGCCGACGAGTATGAAGCCGATGACGGGCGAAATGCGGAACCGCGCGAACGCCGGAATGACGATTCCGGCCGCGCCCAGCACCACGAGCGCGTTACCGATCGCCGATGTATCGGTTTCCGTGACCATGTTTCCCCTTATGCGGGGCGGGGCGGCCTGTCTATCTCAACCCTTTTGGTTGCGTGGCGGATTCGCCAACACGTCGCCCCCGCGCAGGCGGGGGCCGCTAGCGTTTTGCAGTACCGACAGCGGTCCCCGCCTTCGCGGGGACGACATATGCTTCAGCCGCCCATCTTGGCGTCGAGATTTTCGACGATCGCCTCGAAAAAGCCCTCAGTGGTCAGCCAGTTCTGGTCGGGACCGATCAGCAGCGCCAGGTCCTTGGTCATCTTGCCGCTTTCGACCGTGGCGACGCAGACGCGCTCCAGATCCTCGGCGAACTGGGTGACTTCGGGCGTGTCGTCCAGCTTGCCGCGATGCTTGAGACCGCCCGTCCAGGCAAAGATCGACGCGATCGGGTTGGTCGAGGTCGCCTTGCCCTGCTGGTGCATGCGATAATGGCGCGTGACGGTGCCGTGCGCGGCCTCCGACTCGACGGTCTGGCCGTCGGGCGTCATCAGCACGCTGGTCATCAGGCCCAGCGAGCCGAAACCCTGCGCGACCGTGTCCGACTGCACGTCGCCGTCGTAATTCTTGCAGGCCCAGACGAACTTGCCCGACCATTTCAGCGCGGAGGCGACCATGTCGTCGATCAGGCGATGTTCATAGGTGATGCCAAGATCGTCGAACTTCTGCTTGAATTCGCTTTGATAGATTTCCTCGAACAGATCCTTGAAGCGACCATCATAGGCCTTCAGGATGGTGTTCTTGGTCGACAGGTAGACGGGCCACTGGCGCGCGATGCCATAGTTGAGGCTGGCGCGCGCGAAGTCGCGGATCGAATCGTCGAGATTGTACATGCCCATCGCGACGCCCGACGAGGGGAACTGGAACACTTCCTC
>PHEM01000441.1 GCA_002842935.1 Alphaproteobacteria bacterium HGW-Alphaproteobacteria-13
AATCTGAGCAGCTTGATCGTCGGCTGGCTTATGCGCCGTATTAGGGGTGGCCGCCGCTGTGCCACCGGCGACGGCGTTTCGGCTAACACGAAGCTGGTAATTGCCAGTGGACGAACCGACCATGGCGTCAAGTACGCGGGCGTCGCCCATAACGAAGCCCTGGGCGTTGGCCTCGTCGGCACCGACGACAACCCCTGAGACCTTGAGCTGGTTGGAAGGATTGACGCCGAGGGAGCGGCAAAGCGCGGCATAGTGGTTCATGCCCGTAAGTGCGGCTTCTTCGATCAGCGCATCGTGGCGCAATTGATCGGCCGTTTCGAAAAGCAGGATCATCTCCGTGACTTCGTGGCATTTGGGCTCGACCGGGTGGAGGATGCGGAGCGCCACATCGACCGGCTCGTCATAGACAAACCAGCCAGGCCCGCCCTCGAAATTCCGAACCTCATAGTCGGCGGCCAAGGCCGGACCGGAGAACCCTGTGGCGAGAATAGAGGCTGCGCCGAGCGTAATTCGGCAGGCGTGGCGTGATTGGCGATGTAATCGCATCGAACATCTCCTTCTCAGCCCCCTTAAACCCCGGCGAATGACAACTTTTGCGCATTAACCACGGTGCGCAAGCGAATCCGTCCAACACCATCCAGAATCATAGCGGCTTCCGGTTGCAAAAATAAGGTCTGATGTTCTTGGATAATATTTTCCGCTTCTGGCGATTGCTTCCTTATTTCATCGCTCTTGGATGACACTGGAAGTGATTGCCTTGATTCACATGTGATTTCGTCACGATCCTTTGCCGGATTTCACCCGAGCCTTCGGCTCCAACGCCGGCGCAGGATCGATGACCCCGACCAGACTCCTCATAGGCCAAATCTTCCTCGTCTTCGCGATCGTCATCGGCGCGGTGTGGGGCGCGACACAGTGGACGGCGGCCGAGTTCGGCTATCAGGCGCGGCTCGGTCCGGCCTGGTTCCATGTCGTCGGTTATCCCGTTTACGTCCCGTGGCGGCTGTTCGAGTGGTGGTACGCCTACGAAGCTTACGCGCCGGGGGTCTTCAACCGGGCCGGCGCGATGGCGGCGGGCGGCGGTATGCTCGGCGTCGTCGTCGCCATCGCCGGATCGCTATGGCGGGCGCGGCAGGCCCGGTTGGTCACGACCTACGGCTCGTCGCGCTGGGCGACCAAGGGCGAGGTCTGCAAATCCGGTCTGTTCGACGCGCAAGGCGTGTTCCTTGGCAGGCTGAAGGATCGCTATCTGCGCCATGACGGGCCGGAGCATGTCATGTGCTTTGCGCCGACCCGCTCGGGCAAGGGCGTCGGCCTTGTCATCCCGACTTTGCTGAGTTGGCCGTATTCGGCCGTCATCCACGACATCAAGGGAGAGAACTGGCAGCTCACCTCGGGCTGGCGCTCGCGATTCTCGCACTGCCTCCTGTTCAATCCGACCGATCCCGCGAGCGCCAAATACAATCCGCTCCTGGAAGTGCGCAAAGGCCGGTTCGAGGTCCGTGACGTTCAGAACATCGCAGACATTCTGGTCGATCCAGAAGGCGCGCTCGAACGACGGAACCATTGGGAGAAGACGAGCCACGCGCTCCTCGTCGGCGTGATCCTGCATGTTCTCTATGCCGAGAAGGAGAAGACGCTCGCCCGCGTCGCCGCCTTCCTTTCCGACCCGTCGCGCTCCTTCGAACGCACGCTTCGGGTGATGATGAGCACCAATCATCTCGGAACGGACAAGGCGCCGCAGGTTCATCCGGTCGTCGCGCAGGCCGCGCGCGAGCTTTTGAACAAATCGGAGAACGAGCGCTCGGGCGTGCTTTCGACCGCGATGTCGTTCCTCGGACTCTATCGCGACCCGACCGTGGCGGAGACGACGAGCACCTGCGAATGGCACATCGCCGATCTGGTAGACGCCGAGCGGCCTGTCTCGCTCTATCTCGTCATTCCGCCTTCGGATATTTCGCGGACGAAGCCGCTGGTGCGACTCGTCCTCAATCAGATCGGCCGTCGGCTCACCGAGCGGCTGGAAGGGCAGGCCGGCAAGAGTCGGCGTCACCAGCTCCTGATGATGCTCGACGAGTTCCCGGCGCTCGGGCGGCTCGACTTCTTCGAATCTGCGCTCGCCTTCATGGCCGGTTATGGCGTCAGGAGCTTCCTGATCGCCCAAAGCCTCAATCAGATTTCAAAGGCATACGGCGAGAACAATTCGATCCTCGACAATTGCCATGTCCGCATCGCCTTCGCCTCGAACGACGAACGGACAGCGAAGCGCATCTCGGATTCCCTCGGCACGGCGACGGAGCTGCGCGCCATGCGCAACTATGCCGGCCATCGCCTCGCACCGTGGCTCGCCCAT
>PHEM01000442.1 GCA_002842935.1 Alphaproteobacteria bacterium HGW-Alphaproteobacteria-13
CGCGACAAGATGATCGAGGGCATCGTATTGCCGCTGAAGCATCCGGAGGCGTTCCGGCGGCTCGGCATCCGTCCGGCCAAGGGCTTTCTGCTCTATGGCCCGCCGGGGACGGGCAAGACCCTGCTCGCCAAGGCGGCGGCGCGCGAATCCGATGCGAATTTCATCGCGATCAAATCGTCGGACCTGCTGTCCAAATGGTATGGCGAAAGCGAACAACAGATCGCCCGTCTGTTCGCGCGGGCAAGGGCGGTGGCGCCGACGATCGTCTTCATCGACGAACTCGACAGCCTGGTGCCCGCGCGGGGCAGCGGCGCGGGTGAGCCGCAAGTGACGGAGCGCGTCGTCAACACGATCCTCGCCGAAATGGACGGGATCGAGGAGATGCAGTCGGTCGTCGTGATCGGTGCGACCAATCGCCCGAACCTGATCGATCCGGCGCTGCTGCGTCCCGGACGGCTCGACGAGCTGATCTATGTGTCGGTGCCGAACGCGGAAGGACGGCGGCGCATCCTCGCCATCCATACCGCAAGGATGCCGATGGCCGAGGATGTCGATCTGGACGCGCTTGCCGAGCGCACCGAGCGCTTCACGGGCGCCGATCTGGAGGACCTCGTCCGGCGCGCGGGGTTGGCGGCGCTCAAGCGCTCGATCGCGAGCGATATCGTCACGATGGAGGATTTCGAATCCGCGCTCAAGGACACGCGCGCCTCCGTCACCGAGGCGATGGAGCGCGACTATGAAAAGATCCAGGGCGAGATCAAGCAGCAGGCGATGAGCGTCGATCCCATCGGCTTCTTCGCGCCGGGGATGCTCAAGCCTGTTCGCGAACAGAAGCACGGGGACGATACGAAGGGATAAAGGAAAATCTCACACAAAGGCGCGAAGGCACGAAGCGGACCTGACGGTCCGAACCATTTTCTTTAGCGATTTATCGCTTGCAACCATTCCTCCCCGGAACGGGGAGGTGGCAGCCCGCAGGGCTGACGGAGGGGTCGAAAGCTCGCGTCCCGACGCACCGTTCCGGCCCCTCCACCGCTTCGCGGTCCCCCTCCCCGTTCCGGGGAGGAACTGTGCTGCTTGTTTTACAAAGGATATATTCCCCTTTTCTTTGTGCCTTCGTGCCTTCGCGTCTTTGTGTGAGATAAAAAGAAACGGACGCCACGCCTCTATCCGACAGGCTGATCCTGCTTCAGCGCGGACCAGCCCCACAGCAGCAGCCAGCCGCAAAAGGCCGCCATCAGGCCATAGCCCGCCATTGCGTGCCAGTTATACAGCAGCACGCCGATCGCGGGCGAGATGAGATAGGCGGACCCGTTGATCGACGCCGTCATGCCCGCGACGCTGCCCTGGTCGCGGCGCGGCACGGCCAGTGACGCGCCTGCCGTGAAGCCGGGACGGAAGAGTCCGAAACCCAGCGACGCCATCGCAAATCCGAACACGATCGCGTGCAGGTCGCCGGCGACGCCGGTCATCAATATGCCGACGCCGCCCAGCGCCGCGCCCGCCAGGACGGTCGCGCGCGGGCCGGGCTTGAGCAAGGGGATCAGTCCCCATTGCGCGAGCAGCGTGGCGAAGGCGCCCGCCATCAGCACGATGCCGGTGATCGCCGCGCCCTCGTCGGGCTTCAGCCGCAAGTGCAGCCGGTCGAGGATCAGGAAACCGATCACGCCCAGCATCATCGCCTGCGCCTGCCCGCCGATGAACCCCGCGAGCAGCCAGGGGCGAATGCGCCGGTCGGTCCAGCGCAGCGGCGTTGCGTCGCCTGCGTCGTCGTCCGGATCGTCGTCGTCTCCCGCCGGTTCGCCCGGCCCGGCGGACAGCGGATAGGAAGCGACGGCGCCGCGGGCGGCAAAGCGCGGAACATCGTCGGGCAGGCGCCAGCGCAGCATCACCAGCACGATCAGCCCGATCAGCGCAAAGGCCAGCAGCGGTCCCGCCAGCCCGACGACCGGGACCGGGGACGACGTGGACGAGACGAAGGAGCCGTCGCCGAGCTGGCCGGCGTCGTTGCGCCCCCAGCAGCGGACCAAGCCGCTGTTCAGGACCGCGCAGGTGTGGTCGTTGCCCGCGCCCAGGGCGACGACGTTGCCGAGGTCGGCCACCGGCGCCGGGGTGGCCTGGATCGCCTCCGTGCTGCTGTTGCCCATCTGGCGGTGGTTGTTGCGCCCCCAGCACAGGACCTGGCCGCCGGTCAACAGCGCGCAGGTGTGCCAGGCGCCGGCGACCACGGCCACGGCGCCGGTGACGCCGGGCACCGCCGTGGGCATGGTCACGTCCCCGTCCATGGGGCCGACCTGGTGGTAGTCGTTGGCGCCCCAGCACCACACGGCGCCGTCGCTGCGCACCA
>PHEM01000039.1 GCA_002842935.1 Alphaproteobacteria bacterium HGW-Alphaproteobacteria-13
GACCGCGCTGCTGCTCGCCTTCGACGAATTCGCCCGCCTCGTCGTGATGGACCGGACCGGGGGCGACGGGAAAGGCCGATGCGACATCCCGTCGCGAAGCTGGCGCGCCATGCTGCTCGAAAATGTCACGGGAGTCGTGATGGCCCACAACCATCCTTCCGGCACGCCCTGGCCCAGCGCGGCGGATTTCGCCGCGACGCGCGAGGCCGCGCACCTGCTGCGCCTGCTGGAGATCGAACTGGTCGATCACCAGATTTTCGTGGGCAATGGCCATTTCAGCTTCCGCAAGGCCGGGCTGCTTTAGCTTTTCGGGTCCGCATCCCTTCCCGTGCGGATTGCGCTTGAAGTTCGCGAAACGCGCGTCTAGAGGACCGCCCTGCCTCAGCGCTGCTCCGTCGGCGCCAGAGATCGGTCGGGGAGTAGCTCAGCCTGGTAGAGCACTGTCTTCGGGAGGCAGGGGCCGGAGGTTCGAATCCTCTCTCCCCGACCAGTTTCTTTTGCAATCAACACTCTTGTAACTTGGACGCGAAGCCCCTAGATTGGGTTTACGCCGCCGTGGTTTTCCCCCTTTCCATCGCGGCGAGTGCCCCGCCTTAGGGTGCGGGCGCGTCCTCCCTGGACCCTGGCCACCTCGTACTTCGGTACGAGGTGGTTTTTTATTCGGCGGCCAGCGGCAGCGCGCCTCCGTCCGGCACGGCCTGCGCCGCCGTCTCCACCAGCGCCGCGAACCAGCGCGCCAGCGCCGCGATCCGGCGCGAATCCGGGCGGCGATCCGCGTCCAGATACAGATGGCGGTCGATCTCGATCTGCACGGCGTGGACGCCTTGCGCGGGCTGGCCGTGCGTGCGGAGGATATGGCCGCCCGCATAGGGCCGGTTGCGCGCCACTGGGACGTCCAGCCGTTCGGCGCATTCGGCTATCCGTTCGACCAGCCAGTTTCCGGACGATGTGCCGAATCGGTCGCCGACGACGATGCGCGCGCCATGGCCCGGCTGGCCCGGCGGGATCGAAGGCATGCTGTGCAGGTCGATCAGCACCGCATGGCCGAAGCGGCGGTGCGCCGCCGCCAGTTCCCGGCCCAGAATCGCATGATAAGGCCGATGCAGCGATTCGAGCCGCCAGTGCAGCGCCGCCGCGTCGATCGGCCGCCGCCACAGCGCGCCGCAATCGGCGAGTCGCGTCGGCACGATGCCCAGCCCGGCGCGCTCCTTGCGCCCCGGCGCCGAAAAGCGCGCCCGTAGCGCCAGTGCGACTTCACTGGGCGCCATCTGCCCCTCGCCGCGGTTGCAGTCGGCGACGGCGCGCGCCCACAGCGCCTCCACCACCGTCGCGCCCGCGTCGCAGGCTTGGGCCGCGATCCGGTCGCACCAGCCATCCTCCAGCCGCTCCAGCGCCGCTTTCGGCACGCGCGCGGCGGCCAGTATCTCCGGTGGATAAATGCGTCCGGCGTGCGGCACCGATACGACGACGGGGCTGTGCGCCGCGGGCCGGTGGACAGCGATGGCGGCAGGCGGAACGGAAGGCGGCGGCATCGCACCAGCCTGCCAAAAAGCGGCGGCCGAATCCAGCTTGACCGGAATTTGTTAAATCTCTCGCGCTACAAGGCGGGAATGCTACACGGAAAGGACCGCGCGCGCCCTGTCTTTGCGCGGACCCAGGGACGGATGTTCAGATGATTCGCATTTTACTGGCCGAAGATGATGATGTGATGCGGGAATATCTCGCGCGGGCGCTGACCAGCGCGGGCTATGACGTCACGGCGGTCGATCGCGGCACGGTGGCGGTGCCCTATATCGATTCGGGCACGTTCGACCTGCTGTTGTCCGACATCGTCATGCCCGAAATGGACGGGATCGAGCTGGCCCGGTATACGGCCGAAGTCGCGCCGCAGACGCAGGTCATGTTCATCACCGGCTTTGCGGCGGTATCGCTGCGCGCCGAGGAGCATCTGCCGCAGGCGAAACTGTTGTCGAAGCCCTTCCACCTCAAGGATCTGGTGCGCGAAGTCGACAATCTGTTCGCGGGCACGGGGCAGTCGCACCGGCAATGATCGGGGACAATAATCGAATCCAGTGGCGCGAAGGGCTTGCCAGCCCGCGCAGAGACCATTAAGGGCCGCGTCACCCCAGAACGTGTGGGCGTGTAGCTCAGTGGTAGAGCACTGTGTTGACATCGCAGGGGTCGCAAGTTCAATCCTTGCCACGCCCACCATTTTCTCCCATCCCTTATGTCGCTCAACCGCGCCGCGCGGGCTTGACGGATCGCGGCCGGTCGCCTTTCGAAACCGGAAACGGACATAAGGATGACATGATGGCCCATACCGGTCCCACATCGAACAGCTTTATCTCACAGCGGCTGAAGCTGCATTATGTCGACTGGGGCAATCGCGATGCGCCGCCGCTGCTGCTGATCCACGGCGGGCGCGACCATTGCCGCAACTGGGACTGGGTGGCCGAAAAGCTGCGCGACCGCTATCACATCATCGCGCCCGACCTGCGCGGCCACGGCGACAGCGCCTGGGCGCCCGACGGCCATTATCCGATGGAAGGCTTCGTCTATGACCTCGCGCAGCTGATCCATCAGCTCGACCTTGGTCCCGTCGACATCGTCTCGCACTCGATGGGCGGCAATATCGCGCTGCGCTACACGGGTCTTTACCCCGCCAACGTCCGCAAGCTGGTCGCGATCGAGGGACTCGGTCCCTCGCCCACCGTGCTGCAGGAACGCGCCGCGACGCCCTTTCCCGAACATTTCCGCCAGTGGATCGCGGACAAGCGGCAGGCGGCGGGCCGCACGCCGCGCCGCTATGCGACGCTGGAGGACGCGCTGGCGCGGATGATGAGCGAGAACGCCTATCTGACCGAGGAACAGGCGCGGCACCTGACGATCCACGGCATCAGCCGCAACGAGGACGGAAGCTGGAGCTGGAAGTTCGACAATTATCTGAACGTCTGGCCCTTCCACGATATGCCCCAGTCCGACATAGAGGCGCTCTGGAACGCGATCACCTGCCCGACGCTGCTTCTCTATGGCGCGGACAGCTGGGCGTCGAATCCGGAGAAGGACGGGCGCCTCCGGCATTTCCGCAACGCAAGGGTGATCGAGTTCGAAAATGCGGGCCACTGGCTGCACCATGATCAATTCGAACGGTTCATGTCCACGCTGGACGATTTCCTCTAAAAGGCGGGCATGACCTATACGGGGCGGCTTTCGGGGCGGCAGCGGATGCTGTCGGGCGGCGGTGCGCTGCTGGCGGCGGCGGCGATCGGCATCGGCCTGACGTCCGGTCTCGACTTCGACATCGTCCGCAAGGCAAGCGAGACCATTTCCGCCATCGCGGTCCCGGCGCCGCCACCGCCGCCCGAACCGGCGACCCCTGCCCCCACGCAAGGTGAGAAGGCCAGCGGCAAGGCCTCACCCACCAACAAGCACGCCCGCGCCGCCCCCGTGGCCGCGCCGAAACCCAAGCTCCCTCCGATCGCCCCGCCGCCCGTCCCCGCCGCGCCGAACCCCGGCAGCGGCAGCGAAACGTCGGCGGGCGCGTCGGCCACCGCCGGTCCGGGATCGGGCGCGGGCGGACAAGGCGACGGGACCGGCGCGGGCGGATCGGGCAGCGGAACCGGCAGCGGCGGCAGCAAGGCCGTACTGCTGAGCGGCCGTATCACCGACCGCGACTATCCCCGCGAGGCGAGCCGCGCGCGCGTCGGCGGCGAGGTCGAGGTCCGCTTCACGATCCAGCCGAACGGGCGTGTCAGCCGATGCCGCGTCAGCCGGTCGAGCGGCGACGCCTCGCTCGACGCGACGACCTGTCGGCTGATCGAGGAACGCTTCCGCTTCAAGCCCGCGACCAACGCGGCGGGCGAGCCTGTGGCCAGCCAATATGGCTGGCGGCAAAGCTGGTGGCTGGAACGCCGCCGATAGCTGGGACAAATCGCCCGAAATCTGAATCCCCGCATCCCCGAGCGAAGACGAGGGGCACTGCCGAGCGAAGTCGAGGCAGCGCCGGTGCGGGTTCTCGCTCCGCTCGAACAAACCCCTCGTCTTTGCTCGGGGATGCGGTGCCGATTCGAAGCGCGCCGCTCTAACCCAGCATCGCGCGCCATTCGCGCGACACATATTCGTGCTCGCCCGCGATCACGCAGGCCGCGAGTCCCCGCGCGTCGGCGAGTTCCATGGCGGGCTGCGGTCCCATCACGGTCAGCGCGGTCGCCCAGCCGTCCGCCATCATGCAACTGCGGTGAAGCACCGTCACCGACGACACGTTGCTGACGATCGGCCGCCCCGTGCGCGGGTCGAAGCTGTGCGGATAATGGCGGCCGTCCACGGTAAAGCCCCGGCGGTAATTGCCGGATGTCGCGACCGACAGGTCGTGCAGCGCGATGCGCCACGGCGGCAGCCCGCTCGACGGCGGCATTTCGACATCGACCCACCAGGGCTGGCCGTCGGGCCGTATCCCCTCGCCGCGCAGTTCGCCGCCGACCTCGATCAGGAAATGACGAACGCCCGCCGCCAGCAGCGCCTCCGCCGCCAGATCGACGCCATAGCCCTTGGCGATTCCCGACAGGTCGAGCAGCGCCCCCGCGCCGCGCCGCACGCGCGGCCCATCGGGATCATAATCGATACGCCGGTCGGCGGCGGTCTCTTCCGCATCCTCGGGGACGCGGCCCGTGGGACCAGCGCCGCCGAAGCCCCAAAGCTCGGTCAGGCGGCCGAGACAGGGGTCGAACGCCCCGCCGCTCGCTGCCGCAATCTCCAGCGCCGCCGCGACGACTTCGGCGAATTCGGGGGGCAGGACGCGCCACGCGCCCGGCGGCGCGCGGTTGAAGCGGGACAGGTCGGATTCCGGCTCCCACTGGCTCATCTGCGCGACGACGCGCGCCAGCGCCGCCGCGACACGCGCACCGGCGTCGGGCGGCGCTGCGACGGCGCGAAGCGACCAGCTCGTCCCCATGGACTCGCCGGTAAAGCTGCCGATCTCCGCCCCCGGATCGCGCGCCGCAAAGGCCGCGGGCGTCAAAGCCCGGGGGATCAACAGGCGGTCGGTCAGGGCGCCAGCACTTCCAGCGTCGTGACATAGCTCGCGCGGCGGGCGGGCGGCGGCGGCGCGGCGCCTTCCGTCCGTTCCGGCTGCGGCGTCGTGACATTGACCCAATACATGCCGGGTTCGGGCCAGGTCACTTCGACCTTGCCGTCAGCGCCGGTCGTCAGGTCGATCTGATGGAGCTGGTCGCGATAGCGGATGCCGCCGGGAATGACCGTCACCGTCAGGCCGCTCGCGGGCTTGCCGTCGAGCAGGAACTGGAAGGTCGCCGCCTCGCCCGCGAACAGATCGTTGGGATGCGTGACCGGAACAAGCTCGATGCCCTTGCCCTTCGGCTGGAACAGCGTCGTCGTCGGTTCGCCGACCGTTACGAAAATCTCGTTGCGGCTGCTCGATTCGCTGGTCTGCACATTGGTCGCCCCGGCAGGCAGACGCTCGGCGAGATTGGCGGCATTGGTGCCGCGCGGCAGGCGCTCGGTCTTGCCGTTCAGGTCATAGCTGCCCATCAGCGAATCGGATTCGGACGCAATGCGCCACGTGCCCTTCTGCGTCAGATGAACGTCGAAAGTGCTGCGATAGCGTCCCGTCGCCTTATTCTCAATCGCCGCCTCGGCGCCGTCGGGCGCCCAGGCCTTGATGGCGTCGAGGCGCATCGGCTGATGCTCGAAATAGAAAAGATCGTTCGACACCGCGGCATCGACCGTTACCCAGACATCGTCGCCCGACAAGATGGTCGAGGAGGGCATCATCCATTGCCGGTGCGCGCTCGCCGGAACGGCCGACAAGGCCACCAGCGCGGCGGTCGCCGCGAAACCCAAAAGCGTCTTTTTCATCGTCTATCCCTTTCTGTATCAGCGGAAGGAAACCGAAACGGTCCCCAATTCGCTTGTCCCCTCGGCGCGCCCGCCCGGCCCGGCCTTGGCGGGCCAGGTGAAGGGGATGCGCAGCAATTCACGCCCGCCCACTTCGCGCGCGGCCTCTATGACCAGCGTATATTGGCCCGGCGCGGTCGCGCCGAGCTGCGCGCGCGTGAAGCTGACCTTGTGCGTTCCCGGCGCGCGCGTCGCGCCCGTGATGCCGTCGGCGGGGAAGGTCAGCGTGCGGCCCGACACGCGCCACCACTGGCGCACGTCGCGAAGCCACTTGGTGCCTTCGTTCGCCTTCATGTCATAATCATACCAGACGGCGACGGTCTTCGCCGCCGCGCCGGGCTTTTCGACCCAGATGGCGACATAGGGGCGATGATATTCGGCGACCTTCAGCCGCGGGATATTGACCGTGACGTCCATCGTGCCGGGCGCGGCCATCGCCGGCGCGGACAGGGCCGCGCTCAGCCCGGCCGTCCCGCCGATGACGATGGCTTTGGTCGAAAACTGCATGACGTCTCTCCTAGTGGATAAAGATGACCGCGATGGCGGCGGGAATGGCAAGGCCCGCGCCGACGAGCGGCCATGTGCTCTTGCGCTTCGCGGAATGGAGTTGGAGCAGGAACAGGCCCGTAATCGCAAAGACCAGGCAGGCGCCCGCGAAGATATCGAGGAACAGGCTCCACGCCGCCCCCGAATTGCGGCCCTTGTGAAGATCGTTGAGATAGGAAATCCAGCCGCGATTCGTGACTTCGTTGGTCACGGCGCCTGTCGCGAGGTCGATCGCCACCCAGGCGTCGCCGCCCGGACGCGGCGCGGCCAGATAGATTTCATCCTCCGACCATTCGGCCTCGCCCGACGCGCGCACGGGGAACTGATCCTCGACCCATGCCGCGACGGGACGCGGCAGCGCGCCCTTGCCGCCCGACGGCGGCGCCGCCGTCAACTGCCCAAGCAGCGCGGGCGGCATCTGCGCCGACTTTTCCGTGACGACGGGCGTCCCTTCGATATCGGCGGCGTGATTGAGCGTGAAGCCAGTGATCGCAAACAGGAGGAGACCGATCAGGCTGATCGCCGAACTCATCCAGTGCCAGGTATGCAGCTGCTTCAGCCAAAAACTCTTCCGGCTTTTCTTGACGACGGGTCGGGGAGATGTGGGTGCGTGCATGAAGGCTTCTGTCCAGGAGATGTGCCGCCTCTATCGCGAACGATTCGCAATTACAATGATAAAGCGCGTTTTTCGCAAGGCGACGGTTCAAGTCAGCCGATCAGCCCCGCCATCTGCGCCAGAACCCACAGGCCGATGACCAGGAACAGCGCCGCCGCGACCAGCCGGACCTTGCCCAGATCGACGCGCTTCAAAAGCTCCTGCCCCAGGAAAATGGCGGGAACATTGGCGATCATCATCCCCAGCGTCGTCCCGCTCGTGACCGCGACGACGCTTTGATATTGGGCGCCGAGCGCGATCGTCGCGACTTGCGTCTTGTCTCCCATCTCGACGAGGAAAAAGGCGACCAGCGTCGTCACGAACGCCCCGAAGCGCGGCTTGGGCGCGTCGTCATCCTCGAACGTGTCGGGAATCAGCGTCCAGGCGGCCATGGCGACGAAGGACGCGCCGATCGCATAGCGAAAGACGGCGCTGTCGAGCAGCGCGGCCGCCTGTGCGCCGACCAGCGCGGCCAGCGCATGGTTGGCGAGCGTCGCCGCCAATATGCCGAGGATGATCGGCAGCGGCCGGTTGAACCGCGCCGCGAGCAGGATGGCGAGCAACTGCGTCTTGTCGCCGATCTCGGCCAGCGCGACCACGGCGGTCGAGGTGAAGAGGGCTTCCATGAAAAACTCCGGGACCGGGCGGCAAGCGAATTCCAACGGACATCGCCCCTCGCCGCCCGGTCTGGACGGAAGGAGTGATGCCATTGGTCTCGCCCAAGCGGATGTTCTTTCCGCTTCCACTGCGCCACGGCCTCACGGCCGAGTATGTTGACGCGGTGGCCCGTCCCGAAGGACGGCTGGCTACTCCCCAGATGACGCGGCGGGGTTAGACGGCTTGCCCACGTCTGGCAAGCCTTGCGGCGCCGATTCGGCGATGCTGGCGTCCATCGCCTTCGCGCGCGCTTCGATCTCCTTTGCCGCCTTGTCATAGCGGGCGTCGAAATCGGGCTGCGGCTTGCAGGCCGTCAGCAGCGCCAGCACCGCGATCAACAACAGCATCAGCGCGGTCTGAAGCCGCGCGGCGACGTGCACGCCGATATAGTTGAGGATGAAGACGCCCGTCAGCGCGCAGGCGATCAGCGGCATCGCGGGAACGGCGATCGCCATGCCGAGATAATTGGCGAGCACGCGCGCGAGCACGACGAGCGCCCCGACGTTCGACAAGATGCGCAGCCAGGCGATGGCGAAACCGGCGAACGGGCTGAGGAAACGGCGCGGCCATTCATAGGAGGCGCCGGAAATGGGCATCGCCGAGGCGAGCCAGGCATAGACGGCGGCAAAGAAGAGCATCGGCAGCGCGGCGATCGCCACGGCGACGAGCAGCCCCGAACCAGCGATCTCGGCCGCCGGCTGAAGCACGGAAAAGATCGAGACGCCGATCGCCGTGCCCGCGCCGAACATGACGACGCCCGTCAGGCCGACGCCGCGGCGCAGCCCCGTTTCCGCCGCCGGGCCTACGGAATTCACTGCGCCGCGCCCAGCGGCTTATAGGCGAGGCATTCGACCTCGACACCGGCGCCGAGCGCCAGGCCGTTCGTGCCGAATGCGCTGCGCGCGGGCAGGCGGCCGGGCTGGAAATAGCCGACATAGACACGGTTGAACTCCGCCCATTGCGTCATATCGGCCATCATCACCGTGCATTTGACGACATCGTCGAGACTGGCGTCCGCCAGTTCGAGCGCGGCGCGCACATTGTCCATCGCCAGACGGGCCTGATCGGCCATCGCCTCCGGCACCGTGCCGTCGCGCGCCGCGCCGATCTGGCCCGACGCGAAAATGAAATCCCCCGCCCGCACCGCGGGCGAAAAGGGCGCGGCGGAGCCGGGCCGGGCATGGAATTGCGGATCGTCGGCGAGCGCCGCGTCAGTCGTGCAGATGAGCGCGCCCGGAAGCGCCAAAGAAAGAAGCCTCGCCCATTTCATCCTTGTCGTCTCCCGTCATGGCCGGCACCGTCATGCGCGGCGGTGCGGCAAAAGCCTCTATGCCCAGCGCCCGATGGATTTCGGAGGGGAAATAGACCGTTCCCCCGCGCATCACCATGCGCGGCCGCTTGATTGCGCGAATATCCCGCGTCGGATCGCCCGCGACGAGCACGAAATCGGCGAACTTGCCGCGCTCTATCGTGCCCCGGTCATGATCCTGCCCCAGATAGGCGGCGGCATCGAGCGTCGCGAGCCGCAAGGCCCGGGCGGGCGACAGCCCGGCCTTCACATACAGCTCGACCTCGCGCTGCACGGTGAAGCCCGTGGCGTCGTCGGTCCCCGGAAGCAGCTGGATTCCCTGATCGTCGAGCAGCTTCATCGTCGCCAATATCTTGTCGAAGGCGGCGCGATAGCGGGCGTCCTCGGCGGCCGCATCCTTGCCGATCGGCACGAACGTCCGCTTGCGATAGCGCTGATAGCCGATCGGCATATGCGACAGATAGTCGGCGTCCCCCTCGGCGACCGTGCCCGCGCGGCTCAGCATCAGCCGTTCGAGGATGACCGCCGTGGTGTCGAGCGCCGTGCCCTTCTGCTTCATCAGCGCGACGGTCGCCGTCACGCGCGGCGAGGCCAGGTCGAGTTCCGCCGCCCGCGCCATCCCGGTCAGCCGCAGCGGCGTGCGCGTGTCGTCGCCGGGTTCCAGAAGCCAGCCGAGCATCAGCTGGTTGATATGGGCGATGGTGTCATAGCCGTCGCCGATCACGCGGTTGGGTGAGGAAAAGGCCGGCACATGCCCCGTCACGCCAAGCCCGATACGATGCGCCTCCGCCGCGACTGGGCGGACCCAGTCGGGGTTGAAGCTGTTATAGATCTTGATCTCGCGATAGCCGCGATCGGCATACCAGTGCACCGCCGCCAGCGCCTCATCGAGCGTTTCGGGAATGAAGCCGAGGCGCGCCGAAAAGGGACTGCGCCCCTCGATGAAGCCTGCGGGCACGACATGCGGCCCGGCGACCTCGCCCGATTCGAGATGCGGCAGCAGGTCGATCAGGAAGCCGTTGCTGTTGCCCATGTCGCG
Organism: Alphaproteobacteria bacterium HGW-Alphaproteobacteria-13; assembly: GCA_002842935.1. GTDB lineage: Bacteria > Pseudomonadota > Alphaproteobacteria > Sphingomonadales > Sphingomonadaceae > Sphingopyxis. Next base: position 10,120 of record PHEM01000039.1, read on the forward strand.
CGTCTGCGTCACACCGGCGGCAAGATAATAGAGACCCGATTCCAGCGATGTATGCGAATGCATGTCGTGGAGACCGGGGAACAGCGTGCCCCCTTCCCCGTCGATCACCACTTGATCGCCGGGAACCGCGCCGCCGTCGCCGGGCAGGATCTGGGTGATGCGCTGGCGCATCGTCACGACGGTGGACAGCGGGCCGAGCGCCCCGCTGCGCGGATCGAAGATGCGGACGTTGCGAATTCGCACCGGCATGTCGAAGCGGTGCGAGACCGCCTCGCTGATCCCGTGCGCCCGCTCGCGGCCAAGTTCGGCGCCGAGCTTAAGGAGACCCGGCACTTCCTTTTCAAAGCCTTCGCGGATCGCGGCATTCGTCGCGTTCAGCGTCGCGAACAGTTCGCCCGCGCGGTCGAGCATCAGATAGTCGGGGCGCAGGTCGACGCCGTCGAGGCGATACAGCGTCACCTCGGTGCCGCCGACCGCCATGTCGCGCAGCCGGGTCAGGCTGATCCGTCCGCCGGGCAGCACATCGACGCTGCCGCCGTTCGCCAGCGCCGCGCGGGCATAGAGGAACAGATTCCAGGGACTGCCGTCATTGGCGATATAGAGCCGGGGGCTGGCGGCCGCGACCGTGCCCGCATCCGCCTGGCTTTTCCACGTTGCGCGGCCGTTCGCCCACGCGAAGGTCTCGCTGACCGCGCCGCCCATCAGCGACGTGCCGCGGATCGACCAGGACCGGGGGATGCCGTTCGGACCCAGCACGACCTCTTCGCGATGCTTGGGACCGCGGCCGTTGTCGTCGACATGATAGTCGATCGTCAGGCGGTCGCCGTCCTGCTTCGCCGCGACCGTCCCGACCACTTCGCCGTTCGACACGATGCTGAGCCTGCCGTCGGCCGCACTGGCCGCGCCGCCCGCGCCCAGACCGGCAAGCGCGGCCAGCATCGCCCCGGCGAGGAGCCGCCGCGTCGCCGCGCGTCCGATATGGCCGATGCGCTGATGCCTCATGATCCCATCCTCGATCCTGTCATCCATCCGTGCCGTTCGCGGCGGGCCGGAGCGCCTGCACTCGACACTAGCGGCGGGAAAAGCGAAATCTTTGCGAATTCGAGCGCTTTCCCACGCCGCGCGGCAAGATTTATTCGCTTTGCGCCCTGCCCGTCCGCGCAGCGACGCCCGGTAGGCCGCCGCCGCTCCGCATAGATTATGCGCGATTGCCTTCAACAGGCCGGGAATAGGAATGGAAACGCCCGAATCAGTTGCTAGCAAAACCCATAACGAAACAGGACGAGGCAGGAGAGACGATGATGGCAACGGCACGACGCGGCCTGACATCGGCGATGGCGGCGGCACTATGCCTTGCCGCTTGTCCGGCGGCGGCCCAGGCGCCCGCGAACGCGGCGCCGAAGGACAGCCCGATCATGGCGATCCCGCCGATCGGTCCCAGCGCCGCCCAGTGGCGCGATTCCGGCGGGCGCGCCGACATGCCCGTCCGCCGCTTCGTCGCGCAGCGCAAGGGCGTGTTCGACGGTGAGCGGCTGTCCTACCGCGTGATCGCGGAGGATCAGCCGCTCCATGATCCCGGCGGCGCCGCGACGGGATCGATCTTCGCCTTTTCCTATATCAAGGACCAGCCGGCGGGCGCGCCGCAGCGCCCCGTGCTGTTCGTCTTCAACGGCGGCCCCGGCTCTTCGTCGGTGTGGCTCCACATGGGAATCATCGGCCCGCGCATGGCGTCGTTCCGCGACGTCACTCCGTCGCAGGTTCCGCCCTTTGCCGTCGCCGACAATCCGCACAGCGTGCTGGCCGCCGCCGACCTGGTCTTCGTCGATCCCGTCGGCACCGGCTTCAGCCGCTATTGGGGCGCGGGCAAGCCCGGCGATTTCTATGGCCGCGAAGAGGATGCCGCGGCCAGCGTCCGCTTCATCAACGCCTGGCTGCGCAAGCACGGCCGCTGGAACAGCCCGAAATTCCTGCTGGGCGAAAGCTATGGCACCACGCGCGTCAATCTGGTCGCGCGGCGGCTGATGGGCGGATTTCTGGACGGCACGCTGAAGGGCGCCTCGATCAACGGCGTCATCCTGCTCGGCGGCGACGGCGGGCTGGCGCAGCCCAAGGGCAACGACCATTTCCGCATCACCTTCACGACCATGGCCGCGACGGCCTGGTATCACGGCCGGGCCGACAGGGCGGGCCGCGGCTTCGACCAGTTCATCGCCGACGCCGACCGCTTCGCGCGCGACCGGCTGGTCCCCGCGCTCGACCAGGGCACGGCGCTCGCGCCGCAGGCGATGGCGCAGCTGGCGCGCGAACATGCACGCTTTTCCGGTCTCGACGAATCCTATCTGGTCGCGAAGCAGCTTCGCATCATGCCGAGCGATTATCGCACGGGGCTGCTCGCGGACCAGAGGCTGGAGCTTGGCCATTATGATTCGCGCTACACGCTGCCCGCGCAAGGCACGCTGGGCGATCCAGTCGCGGACGATCCCGCCATGGGCCAATATTCGGCGCCTTATATCGGCGCCTTCAACCATTATATCCGCGACGATCTGGGCATCGATATCGACGACGACTATGTCGTCATCGACTGGATCAACGTCAACATGCCGTGGAATCACGGGCCGCGCGACGAAGCGGCGGCGACGCCCTTCGTCGGCGGGACCGGCGATCCAGGCGGCGACCTCGCCGCGATGATGCGCCGCAATCCCGATTTGCGCCTGATGTCGATCCAGGGATGGTTCGACCTGTTCGGCGCCGTCGGCACCGCCGAATATGGCATCGCCCAGCGCCGCCTGCCGCCGGAGCGGGTCACGGCCAAGGCCTATTGGTCCGGCCACATGCCCTATGTCGGCGAGGCCGGGCCGAAGATGGCGGACGACCTCAAGAGCTTCATCCGCACGGCCTCCCACCCCGCACCGCGAGAACCCCAGCCATGAAGAAACGCCTGTCCCTGTTCCCCCTGCTCCTCGCGCTCGCCGCGCCGCCCGTAACGGCGCGGGAGGCGGATGCCGCGCCGCCGCCTTCTTCCGGGCAGGCGGTCACGCTTCCAGCCGCGATCACCACGCCCTTCACGGGCCGCTTCAACGGCAAGACCGTCCGCTATGACGCGCGCGTCGAGCCGGTCGACGCGACCGGCGGCGACGGCCAGCCGAGCGCCCGCCTGGTCGCCATCTCCTATGTCGCGCAAAAGGCGAAGGCGGACCGGCCCGTGCTGTTCATCTTCAACGGCGGCCCGATTTCGCCTTCCCATATCCTGCACATGGGCGCGCTCGGGCCAAAGCGCGTCGCGGTTCCCGACGACATCAAGGCGCCGCCCGCATCGTTCCGGCTCGTCGACAATCCCTATACGCTGCTCGACGTCGCCGATCTGGTCTTCTTCGACCCGGCGGGAACGGGTTTCAGCCGCCTCGCCCCCGGCGTCGATCCGCAAAGCCAGTTCGGCAATGTCGCCGATTCGCGCCAGCTCGCCTCGCTCGTCGTCGAATGGACGCGGGCGCACGGCCGCACCGCCGCGCCGCTCTATCTGGTCGGCGAAAGCTATGGCACGCTCCGCGCGCCCGAAGCGGCGCAGCAGTTGCAGGCGCTGGGCGTCGATGTCGCGGGCATCGTGTTGCTGGGCCAGGCCGTGAACATCATCGAATATGCGCAGCGCCCCGGCAATATCATCAGCTATGCCGTGTCGATGCCGACGCTCGCGGCGATCGCCTGGTCGCACGGCAAGGCCGATGCCAGGGGCCGCGATTTCGACCGCTTCATGGCCGATGTCCGCGACTTTTCCGCCAACATCTATCTGCCCGTGCTGTTCCAGGGCGATACGGCGCCGATCGACACCCGGCGAGCGGTCGCGGCGAGGCTGGAGGAATTTACGGGACTGCCGGCCGACTGGTATCTTGCGAACCAGCTTCGCATCACCAAGGTCGACTATCAGCGCCGCCTGCTGCCCGGCCAGCGCCTTGCCACCAATGATGCGCGCTATGCCGGTCCGGCGGACGGGCCGGACCCGTTCGAGATCGTGCCGAACAGCTATGCGGAACTGTTCCGCCACTATCTGGCCAGCGACCTGCGGGCGGGCGCGGTCGGCGATTATGTGACGCAAAGCCCCTTTCGCGGCGGGCTGAACGGCTGGGACTGGGGACCCAATAAATCGCCCTTCGGCGACTGGCCCTATGGCCGCGCGATCAGCGGCCTGTTCGACGGGAACCCCGATTTCCGCCTGTTCGTCGCCAACGGCTGGACCGATACGCAGACGACAGTCGGCGCGATGGACTATCTGCTCGCGCAGTCCGGCTGGCCGCGCGCGCGCCTGCGCGCCGCGACCTATCCGGGCGGCCATATGCCCTATACGATCGAGGCGAGCCTCAAGGCCTTCACGGACGATGTCCGCGCGATGGTGGAACGGAAATGGTGAGCGCCCGCATGCGACCGAACAGGATATTGCTGGGCGCGGCCGCGCTGGCGCTGCTCACGGCGGCGGCGCCGCCGCCCGAGGAAGCCGCGATAACGCTGCGCCCCGTCAGCAAGGACGGCGCGGTCGTCGCCATCGACGTGACGATGAAGCTTTCCGTCAGCGGCGAATTGCGGCTCGACGCCCCGGTCGTCTATCCCGGCGCGCCGGGAACGGCCGACCGGATGCAGGGCATCACCGTCACCGACAGGGCGGGCAAGGTTCCGCTGACGGTCAGCGAAGACCCGCCGGTTTCCGGCGGCTTTCCCTATCTCCGGCACTGGCAGGCCGGACGCGCGGTGTCGGGACCGGTTCGCGTCTCCTATCGCGCGCTGGTCATGGCGCCGGGCGGTCCCGGCGGCCCGGCCTTCGGCATTCGCGCCGTCGATCGCGGCGTGGTCGGGGCGGGAAGCACCCTGCTGCTGTTTCCCGTCCGGCCCTCGATCGCAACAACGCGCGTCCATTGGGACCTGTCCCGCCTTCCACCCGGGTCGATCGCCGCCATGTCCCACGGCGACGGCGACCTGGTCCTTGACGGCCCGCCGTCGCAGCTCGCCCAAAGCTGGTTCATGGCCGGTCCGCTGGGGCGCTTCCCCGCAAAGGGGCAAAGCGACGGCTTCAGCGCCTATTGGCTCGGCACGCCCACGTTCGACGCGCCCGCCGAAATGGCGTGGACGGCGCGGGCACACCATTATCTCGCGCGGCATTTCCCACATCTCCGGCCGACGCAGCCCTATCGCGTCTTCCTGCAATTCCGCGACCGGCCGCCCTTCGGCGGCGCCACCGCGCTGCACCAGTCCTTCATGCTCTCACGCGGTCCGCTGCGCGAGGGCG
>PHEM01000443.1 GCA_002842935.1 Alphaproteobacteria bacterium HGW-Alphaproteobacteria-13
GATCCGGCCGCCTCGGCGCGCGGCACGAGCAGTTCGAGCGTTCGCCTCGACCCGTCGAACTCGAGCGCGAGCCGCTCCGATCCCACCGTGTCCCGGTACGCCGCCGCCGAGAGCAGCAGCGCCGCCGCCCGAGCGGTGTCGTCGGCGCGACGCCGTGCAGCGCCCGCAAATCTCGGCGCGATGACCGAGACGATCACGCCAATGAGCACGATCACGACGATCATCTCGACGAGGGTGAATCCGGATTGTCGCCTTGCTCGCGCCCGCATCAACCGCTTCCTCGCTCCTAGGGCTTGACGATATCCGCGTCCTCGCCCGCGCCTCCCGGCTTGCCGTCCCCTCCCAGCGACACGACATCAAAGTCGTAGGGGTTCTTGTCACCCGGGATCTTCAGGATGTACCGCGCGCCCCAGGGATCGATGAGCTTGTCCGCGTTCTCCACATACGGCTCCCACTGCGCCTCGGGGACGCCCCCGGGCCTCTCCCACAGAATCTCGATCGTCGCGCCGACCTCGGGCCTGCCGTGGTCCGCGATGAACAGCCGCACCGCCATCGCCAGCGACGCCGCCCCGGCCTCCGCCACCGCCTTCTTGGACTGACCCACCCGTTGCAGCACGCGCGGCGCGATCACCGCCGCCAGCACGCCGAGGATGATGATGACCACGATCACCTCGATCAGCGTGAAGCCCGCCCGCTCCTCCCGCGGCGCCCCGCGCGTTCGGGCGCGGGCTGTACTTCTCGGACACAAGTGGTTCCGTTTCATCCGATGCTCTCCTGAAGCTCCAGCAGCGGAAGCAGTATCGCCAGCACCACGAACCCGACCACCACCGCCAGCGTCACGATCAGCGCCGGAGGCAGGATCGTCGTGACGACCCGGAGGCTCTGCTCCGTCCGATCCTCGAAGGCCGTCGAGGCCTGCGCCAGTGTCTCGTCCAGCCTCCCCGTCTGCTCGCCCAGGCTCACGATCTGCACGAGCAGCGGCGGAAAAAGCCCGCATTGCTCCATCGGCTCCGCGATCGTTCGCCCCGACGCCACCCGCTCGCACACCCCGTCGATCGCCCGCTCCATCGCCCGATTTCCCAGCGCCCCCCGGGTCACCCGCAGCGCCATGATGACCGGCAGCCCCGCCCCCAGCAGCGCGCTCAGCGTCCGTGTGAATCGCGCCACCGCCGCGTCGCGCAGCGCCGCGAAAGGCGCGAGGTCGCTTTGCAGGTCGAGGTCGGATGCCGTGACGACAGGCAGTTCGGCGTGCGAATCGAGCAGCGCGCGGCCGTGGCCGGGAATATGCTTGACGATGCCAACGACGCCGCCGTCCTGCAATCCGCCCAGGATCGCGCGGCCGAGCGCCGCGACGCGCATCGGCTCGCTGCCGAGCGCGCGGTCGCCGATCACGTCGCTCGCGCCCGGCTGGCGGACGTCGAGCAGCGGCAGGCAATCGACGGTGATGCCGACTTCGGACAAGATCGACGCCAGCGCCATTGCGTTGAGGCGCGCCGCCTCGATCGCGCTGGCGGGCGCGCGCTCATAAAGCGCATCGAACGCCGCGCCGCTGGGGAAATCGGGCCATTCGGGCGCCTTCATCCGCGCGACGCGCCCGCCTTCCTGATCGATCAGGATCGGCAGGTTGGTCCGCCCGTCGAGCGTCCGCAAATCGTCGGTCAGGCGGCGAAGCTGCTCGCGATTGGCGATGTTGCGGCCGAACAATATATAGCCCGCCGGCTGGCTGTCGCGGAAAAAGGCGCGCTCGTCATCGGTCAGGGTCAGGCCCGACAGGCCGAAAATGGCAGGTATCATGCGTCAACCTCCACCGGCTCGCCGTCCCTCACGCAGCAGCCGATCCCGCGATCATGGCACGGCGGCGGCGGCGAACCAACGCCCGCTGCGGCCAAACGGGCCGAATCAGCGGACGACGACGCAATTTTCACCGGCGACCCGCAGTTTTCCGCACAGGCTGTCGGCGCCCGCCGCCGACCCGGCGCTCACGCGCAGGCGATAGACGGTGCTGTCGCCGACCTTCGCGGGCGAGACCGAGCGGTTCATATCCGCGAGATAGGCAAAGCGCTTCGACAAGGTGGTCCACGCCTTGGTCGCCGCCGCCTCGCTGCGGAAGGCGCCGAGCTGGACCATCGCCCCGCCCGACGCCGCGGCCGGAGCCGCCTTGGGAGCGGGTTCGGCGGCCTTGGGCGCGGGCGCGGGTGCCTTCGGAGCCTCCTTGTTCGTGGCGGGGGCCTTCGCGGCGGCCGCCTTGTCCTCGGCGGCCTTTTTGGCGGCCCTGGCAGCGGCTTCGCGCTCGGCGGGCGTCACGGCGGGTTCCTCGGGCAGCCGCGAGGGGTCGACGCG
>PHEM01000040.1 GCA_002842935.1 Alphaproteobacteria bacterium HGW-Alphaproteobacteria-13
ACCTCCGCCGCCATCTCGCGCGCGGTCTCGACATCGACGCGGATCACGCCGGGCGGCGTCGGCAGCGGCACGGGACCCGCGACCAGCAGCACCTCGGCCCCCGCTTCGGCGGCGGCGGCGGCGATGGCGAAGCCCTGCTTGCCGCTCGACCGGTTGGCGATATAGCGCACGGGATCGATCGGCTCGTGCGTCGGTCCCGCCGTGATCAGGATGCGGCGGCCATGGAGCGGGCGATGGTTCGCGGGCGCGAAGTCGGGTTGTCCGGCAAGCGGAGAGGGGTTTCGCAGCGCCGCCTCGATCGCGCGCAGGATCGCTTCGGGTTCGGGCAGGCGTCCGGGACCATATTCGCCGCACGCCATCCCGCCCTCGTCGGGTTCCAGCACCGTCACGCCGTCGCCGCGCAGCGCCGCGACGTTGCGCCGCGTCGCGGGGTGCAGCCACATGCGCACGTTCATCGCGGGCGCGGCGAGCACCGGCTTGTCAGTGGCGAGCAGCAGCGTCGTCGCCAGGTCGTCGGCGATCCCCGCCGCCATCTTTGCCAAGAGGTCGGCGGTCGCGGGCGCGACGACGACCAGATCGGCCTCGCGGCTAAGCTGGATATGCCCCATCTCGACTTCGTCCTTCAGGTCGAAGAGGTTGGTGTAAACCTGATTCTCGCTGAGCGCGGCAAGCGTCAGCGGGGTCACGAACTGCTCGCCCGCGCGCGTCAGCACACAGCGCACGCCATGCCCGGCCTTGCGCAGCAGGCGGACCAGCTCGATGCTCTTATAGGCCGCGATGCCGCCGCCGACGATCAGGAGGATGCGTTGCGCGGCCATGGTCTCATACCCCCGTCAGCAGCACGTCGAGCGCGCCGGTGATGCTGAAGCTGTGGTCGTCGAGGGTCATGACGCGCTCATCCAGTTGGCTTGCCGGAATGGCGGCCGCGAACTGCGTATACATGACATATTCGACCCCTTCGACCGTGAAGAGCGGGTTGAGCCGCCGCGCGACCACTTCGAACGCGTCGACTCGCAGCAGGGGCACCACGAGACGGGTGTTCAGATGGGTCAGCAGGTCGGACTGGCAATCGATCACCAGATCGCCGGCGTCCGTGCGCCAAACATCGAATTGCGCCATCAGAAAAGCCGGTATTTGGCGAGCGGCAACCCGTGCTTGCGGACATATTCGTTCGATGCCTCGATCGCGGCGCGATTCTCTTCCTTCCACGCCGTTTCGCGCGCCTTCTTCACTTCGGCGGCAAGGCCGGTCTGGCAGGCTTCGCTGACGTTGATGCCCAGCTTTCGCGCCTCTTCGACCAGTTCGGCGTTGAGCGAGACGTTGGTCGGCTTTTTGGGACCTTCATATGGCGCGCGCGCGAATCGCACAGGACGGTTCATCGCCATCTCCTTTGCGCATAGGATATGCGTATGATGGCCTTGTTTCAAGCGTGTGATGTCATGTGGCGGGGCGGCGCGAGCGCGCGGACGAGCGCGGCCAGCGCGGCGGGGGCAAGGACCAGCCCGACGAACAGGGTCGGGACGACGAGCATCCCCCAATAATCATTGTCGGGCCGCGCGAAGAGCATGAAGGCGGCGGCATAGACCAGCTGGACCGCCAGCCCCAGCGTGCCGAGACGCGAGCGCCAGGCGAGCCAGCCGAGCAGGGCGAGCGGCGTCAGAATGGCCACGACCCACGGCGGCGCGCCGAAGCGGAGGATCGAGCTGTTGTGGATGAAGGCGATATAATTGTTCCAGCCGTTCATCCCCAGCCAGCCGGCGCCGCCGATGTCGCCGGGGCGGACCACGTCCGCGACCGCCGCCGCATGAAGGGCCAGACCGGCGGCAACGGCGATTCCGACCGCGATCCAGGCGCCCGCCGCCTTCCAGTCGCGGTCGGCCAGCGCGAAAAGGCCGAACAGCATCGCGACGGGCAGCACCGTCTCGCGGATCGCCAGCGCCGCCGCGATCACGGCCATCGCCGCCCATGGCCGCCGGGGGCGATAGAGGGCGAGCGCGATGGCGATCAGCACGCCCGCGATGACTTCATGGATCAGCACCCATTGCCCGGACATCACTTGCCCCAGATTGACCGCCATCGGCAGTACGGCGAACCGGGCATAGTCCGGCAGGCCCGGCTCGTCCTTCAGACGCCGCCGCCACAGGAACAGCGTGGCCAGTCCCAGCAGGCTGGCGAGGATCGTGCCCGCAGGCAGGCCGATCCGGCTCAGCATCGTTTCCAGTGTCGGCAGGCGCACCGCGACGAAGGGGCGGAGCGGATAGCCATAGGGGCGATGCGCTTCGGCGACGGCGGGGTAATAGGGCTGGCCCGCCTCCATCCTGCGCAGGATCTTCAGATAGAGCGCATGATCGCCGATCATCCCCTCTTCCCTGGCGATCAAGGGCGAATGCGTGTCCACCGCGCGCGGGGCGTGCCTGTCGGCGCCGCCGAAGAGCATCAGCGCCGCGAGCAGTGCGAGCAGCAGCGCCGCGACCGGGCGCGGCACGCCGTCGAGGCGATTCCAGCTCGTCACCCGCGCCCCGTCATTTGCGCCACGTCAGGGCCGACGACATCGCGAAGTTCCAGATCGCGCCGACCAGCACGCCCGCGACGCCCGCCACCCACCAGCGTTCGTCATGTCCCGCCATCCAGGTGCCGATGCCGATATTGGCGACCGCCCCCAGCGCCGAGATCGCATAGAAGCTCGCCAGGCCGCCCAGCAGCCTCCAGCCCTTCAGCTTGCGGTCGGCGTAGGTGAAGCTGTTGTTCAGGAAGAAGTTGAAGGCGATGGCGGTGACGACCGCGCCGGTCTGCGCGGTCAGGAAGCTGTCGCCCAGGCCGAGCAGCGCGCGCAGCACGGTCAGATGGACGAACACGCCCAGCCCGCCGACCATCAGGAATTTGAGCAGCCGGACCGGCACGATGCGGCCGATGGTCTTGTCGGCGATCAGTTCGGCATATTCGGCGATCACGCGGGCGCCGATCTTGCTTTCGCCCGCCTCGCGGCTGCGGAAGACATAGGGGATTTCAGCGACTTTCAACGGCGCCGGGCTGGACGCCAATATGTCGAGCAATATCTTGAAACCGATCGCCGAAAGGCGCGGCAGCGCGCGTTCGAAGGCGTCGCGGCGCACCGCGAAAAAGCCGCTCATGGGATCGCTGACATCGGTGCCGAGCGCGATCTGGCCCGCGCGCGTGGCGAGGCGGCTCATCGCCACGCGGCCCTTGTCCCAGTCGCCGGTGCCGCCGCCCGCGACATAGCGCGTGCCGACGGCGATGTCGGCGCCATCCTTCTCGATCGCGGCGATCAGGCGCGGCAGCGCGTCCTCGCTATGTTGCAGGTCGCCGTCCATCACCACGACGACCGGCGCCGCCGTCGCCAATATGCCTTCGACGACCGCCGAGGAAAGCCCCCGGCGGCCGACGCGCTGGACGATGCGGACATGGCGCGAGGTGCGCGCGATCCGGCGCACGAGACCGCTCGTGCCGTCGGGCGAATCATCGTCGACGAACAGCACTTCCCAGCCGCGCCCCGCGAGCACGATCGACAGTTTCGCGATCAGCTTCTCGACATTGGCGGCTTCGTTGAGCGTCGGCACCACGACCGCCACGTCGAGAGGAAGCGAGTCGACCCTGGTGATCCGGTCGGCGAGAAAGCGGTCGTGACGCATGAAACCTCGATTTTTGCCGGAGAAAGGTCCGGGATGGGTCGAGGATCAGCCGTAGGGAAGCATGGTAAATATCCGGTAACCGTCGGGGGGCGTTCGGATTTGGAGCGCCACGCCATAAATCCGAACCGTTTCCCCGAGCGAAGTCGAGGGGCCTGTTCGAGCGGAGCGAGAACCGCGGCGCCCGCAGCCTCGACTTCGCTCGGCAGTGCCCCTCGACTTCGCTCGGGGAAACGGTGATTTGGATTCGTGCGATCCGTCCTAACGCTCACCCCAGCCAGTGCAGCGCGCCCACACCTGCCGCCGCGCCCGCCAGCGCGGTCAGCGCATAGCGCCACCAGCGCCGCCGTTCGCCCTTGTCCCACATCAGCGGGATGTCGGGCAGCGGCGGGGCGGGCGGGGCGCCGCCGGGTTTGGGCAATTGCGCGTCGAGGCGGCGGATCAGGTCGGGGATCAGCGCCAGCGTCCTGCCCTGCTCGCGGATGCCGTCGGCCAGCGCGGCCTCGGGTCCCAGCTCGTCCCGGATCCATTCCTTCACAAAGGGTCCGGACACGTCCCACATGTTGATTTTCGGATCGAGCATCGTCGCCACGCCCTCGACCATCACCATCGTCTTTTGCAGCAGCAGCAGGTGCGGCTGCGTCTGCATGTCGAAATCGCGGGTGATCGCGAACAGTCCGTCGAGCATCTGCCCGACGCTGAGTTCGCTTACCGGCTTGCCGCGCATCGGCTCGCCGACCGCGCGCAGCGCCGTCGCGAATTCCTCGACGCTGTGATAGTCGGGAACGTACTGCGCCTCGAAATGGATTTCGGCGACGCGGCGGTAATTGCCCGTGGTCAGGCCATAGAGAATCTCGGCCAGCCAATAGCGCGCCTGCCGGTTGATCCGCCCCATGATGCCGAAATCGACCGCCGCGATCGTGCCGTCGGCCTTCACGAACAAATTGCCCTGATGCATGTCGGCGTGGAAAAAGCCCTCGGCGATCGCCTGCCGCAGGAAAGCGGTGACGAGGTTCGCCGACAAGGTCTCCATGTCGTGCCCCGCCGCGATCAGCTGGTCGCGGTGCGATATCTTGATGCCGTCGATCCAGTCCAGCGTCATCACGCGGCTGGCCGTGCGGTCCCAGTCGATCGCGGGCACTTCATAGGTCGGCACGCCGACCATCATGTCGGCCAGTTCCGACGCGGATGCGGCCTCGCGCCGCAGGTCCAGCTCGCGCAAGGTCCAGCGGCGGAAATTGGCGATCACCTGGCGCGGGCGCAACCGGTTCGCCTCGCCGCCCAAGGCTTCGAGATGCGCGGCCGCCCATTCATAGGTTTCGATGTCGCGCGCGAACTGCTTGTCGATGCCGGGGCGGCGCACTTTCACGGCGACTTGCCGTCCGTCCGTGGTCACGGCGCGGTGGACCTGCGCGATCGAGGCCGATCCGACGGGTTCGGGATCGAACTCGGCATAAAGGCTTTCGAGCGGCGCCTCGAACGTCGCCTCGATTTCCGCGCGGATGCGGTCAAAGGGAACCGGCGGCAGCGCGTCCTGCAAGGTGAGCAGGTTGCGCGCCGCCTCTTCGCCGACAAGGTCGGGGCGCGTCGCCAGCGTCTGGCCCAGCTTGACCGCCGCCGGGCCGATCGCCTGAAAGGCGGCGGCATAGTCGGGGATTTTCGGCTGGATCGTGCCGAAGCGGGCAAGGCGGCACAGGCGCTTGACCCCCGGCGGCGTCTGCGGCGCGCTTTCGATGCCGCGCAGCGCGCCGTGCCGCGCGAGGATGCGGCCCCATTTGAGCAGGCGCAGGATATGGGTGGCTGGGCGCGTCATGCCGAAGCTCCCCTCCCGCGAGCGGGAGGGGCAGCGAGACTTGCGAGCTTGCTCGCTAGTCGCAGCGGGGTGGGCAGACGCAGCGTTGCTGGCCCACCCCCGACCCCTCCCGCTTGCGGGAGGGGAGAAGAATGTCGCACCCTCACGCCTTCCACCCGCTGTGAATTGCGACCAGCCCGCCCATGATCGGCTCGACCTTCACGCTCGTGAAGCCCGCATCGCGGATCATCGCCGCGAATTCGGGCATAGGCGGAAAGCGGCGGATCGATTCGATCAGATAGCGATAGCTGTCCTCGTCGTCGGCGATCAGCTTGCCGATCCGGGGCACCAGACGGTGCGAATAGGCGTCATAGATGCGCGCGAAGCCTGGCCATTCGTTGGTCGAGAATTCCAGGCAGAAAAAGCGCCCGCCATAGCGCAGCACGCGGTGCGCCTCCTTCAGCGCCGCCGGGATGTCGGTGACGTTGCGGATGCCGAAGGCGATCGTATAGGCGTCGAAGAACTGGTCGGGGAAAGAGAGTTTCTCGGCATTCTGCTCCGACCATACCAGCGTGTCGATGCCGCGCTCCGCCGCGCGCTCCATGCCGACGCCCAGCATGTCGGGGTTGATGTCGGCGACGGTGATGCTGGCGCCCGACCGCTCCATGCGAAAGGCGATGTCGCCCGTGCCGCCCGCCATGTCGAGGATCTGTTCGCCCGCGCGGGGCTTGACGCGGCGCACGAAGCGGTCCTTCCACAGCCGGTGCATTCCGCCCGACATGGCGTCGTTCATGATGTCGTACTTGCGCGCGACGCGGCTGAACACTTCGCCGACCATCGCGGTCTTTTCGGTCGCCGGGACCTGCTCGTAACCGAAGCTGACGATATCGGGGGTGGCCATGGATGCGCGCCTTTGCGGGGAGAGACTGACCGGCCTTTAGCCGGGCCTTGCCGCCCGCGCAAATGGCGCGTAGCCGGATGGCGATATGCCCGAACTTCCCGAAGTCGAAACCACCGTGCGCGGTCTCGCGCCCTTTCTGGAGGGGCAAAGGCTGGCCGCCGTCACGACCTTCCGCCCCGACCTGCGCCGTCCCTTTCCCGGCGATCTGGCGCAGCGGCTGACGGGCGCGACGGTCACGGCCCTGTCGCGGCGCGCCAAATATGGCATCGTGTCGACCGACCGCGACGATCATATGATCTTTCACCTCGGCATGTCGGGGCGCTGGCGGACGGAAGGCGGCGAGGCGGGCCGGCATGACCATCTGCTGATCGAGACGGGGGCGGGGCACCGCCTGTTCCTGCACGATCCGCGCCGCTTCGGCTCGGTCGATCTCGTCGCGGGCGACCCGCTGGCGCATTTCCCCGCCTTCGCCGCGCTGGGACCGGAGCCGCTGTCGGACGGTTTCGACGCCGCCCATCTGGCACGGGCGCTCGCGGGGCGCCGTGCGCCGATCAAAGCGATGCTGCTCGACCAGCGAATCGTCGCGGGGCTTGGCAATATCTATGTCTGCGAGGCGCTGAACATGGCGCGCATCTCGCCGCTGCGGCCCGCCGCCGACGTGTCGGGGGCAAGGCTCGCGGCGCTGGTGCCCGCGATCAAGCAAGTGCTGACGGCGGCGATCGCGGCGGGGGGATCGACTTTGCGCGATTTCCTCAGCCCCGAAGGCGATCTCGGCTATTTCGCGAAGGCGTGGCGCGTCTATGGACGCGAGGGAGAGACCTGTGAATGCGGCGGCACGATCGCGCGCGTCGCACAGGGCGGGCGCTCGACCTTCCATTGCCCGAAATGCCAGCGGTGAATTGGCAAGGGCGGGATTTTTGGTTCACGCGAAGGCGCGAAGAAGAGGAGGGCGGGCCGCTAGGCCCCTTATTCCGTCGGCGGTGCGTCCTTTCGCCACGTCGGGAGAGAAAGGCCGCTTCGCGGCAGGCGCGACCTCTTCGCGCCTTCGCGCCTTCGCGTGAACCAAAATAGCGCCGTCCTCACGCCGTCAAAATGCCCGAAGACCATTGACCTTCCGCCGCTCCATGGCTATGGGCGCACCCTTCGAGCAGGGTCCGGTCCAACGGGTCCGGCCGCTTCCGGACATCGATTCGCCGCCTCGCGCGATTCGCCGCCCGGATCGGCTGCGCTCCGACCGACTTGGACTTTTGGAAATTTCGAGGAATTTATGGCCAATACGCCGCAGGCAAAGAAGCGCATCCGCCGCAACCAGGCGCGCACGATCGTCAACAAGAACCGCGTCTCGCGCATCCGCACGCTGGTGAAGAAGGTCGAGGCGGCCGTCGCCGCGGGCGACAAGGACGCCGCCGCCGCCGCCTTGCAGGTCGCGCAGCCCGAAATGGCGCGCGGCGTCGCCAAGGGCGTGCTGCACAAGAACACCGTCGCGCGCAAGTTCGCGCGCCTGACGAAGAGCGTGAACGCCATCGCCTGATTCGGATCGTCCCGTTTCGGGACAAAAAGAACCCGCCGGCGCGCCGCCGGCGGGTTCTTTTTTGTGTCCGTCTCCAGCACGCTGCGGCGGCCTTCCTGTTGCGGCGCGGCAAGTGGTGGAAATCCTGCGATTCGTTTGTCGCCAACAAGGATGTCAGTTATAATATATTGAAATAAAAAGATATTTCTCCTTTCCATCGCATTTTCAAGGGCAGGTGGAGTCAAGGACTTTATTTCAGTATTTTTACACGTGCGGCCCTTGATCGACTCGCCCACCCCTGACTAGACAAGGCCATCGCTGGCGGCGCCGGCGGTCGCCACATCGACATGTTCCACTCCCGTCCGGGCTGCCTGAGTGGCCGGGAAGGATATGTGCGCCCGCTTTGTGGGCCGAGTCGCATGTGATCGCCCGCCGCAGGACCGGGGGACCGGGAATTTCGGGGGGCGGCAGGGTTGTGAGAGAGGACGGGGACAGGCATGGCGCGGACGCAAGGGACAGGGATGTGAGCGGCGACGCCTTCACGCTCTGGCCGCGCGTCGCCGAAGGGCTGCGCCGCGATCTGGGGGTCCGAACTTTCGACCATTGGCTGAAGCCCGTGCGCTTCGCCGATTATTGCAGCCTGTCGGGCGTCGTGACGCTGGAGGCGGCGAGCCGTTTCTCCGCCGACTGGATCAACGAGCGTTTCGGCGACCGGCTGGCGCTGGCGTGGCGGCAGCATCTGCCAGCGGTCCGCAGCGTGACGGTGCGCGGCGGCGCGGCGGCCGCCGACCGCGCGGCGACGCTGACAGCGCAGCCGCTGCCCGCTTTCGCGGCGCCGGAGGTTCCGGCACAGGCCGCGGCCGTCCCTTCGCCGTTCGATGCGCGCCTGTCGTTCGACCGCTTCATCGTCGCGCGCTCGAACATCCTCGCCGCCAACGCCGCGCGCCGCATGGCGATGGCGGAAACGCCGCAATTCAATCCGCTCTATCTCTGCTCGGGCACGGGACAGGGCAAGACGCACTTGCTGCATGCGATCGCGCAGGCCTATGCCGCGATTCGTCCGACGGCGAACATCATCCTGATGTCGGCGGAAAAATTCATGCTGGAATTCGTCGGCGCGATGCGCGGCGGCGACATGATGGCGTTCAAGGCGCGGCTGCGCGCCGCCGACCTGCTGCTGCTCGACGATCTGCAATTCGTGATCGGCAAGAATTCGACGCAGGAAGAATTGCTGCACACGATCGACGACCTGATGACGGCGGGCAAGCGCCTCGTCGTCACGGCCGACCGCCCGCCGGCGATGCTCGACGGCGTCGAGGCGCGGCTGCTGTCGCGCCTGTCGGGCGGGCTGGTCGCCGATATCGAGGCGCCCGAGGACGATCTGCGCGAACGCATCATCCGCCAGCGCCTTGCCGCGATGCCGATGATCGCCGTGCCCGACGATGTCGTCGCCTATCTGGTCCGGCATTTCACGCGCAACATCCGCGAGTTGGAAGGCGCGCTCAACAAGCTGCTCGCCTATGCCGCGCTGACGGGCGTCGACGTCGACCTCGCGCTGGCCGAGGAACGGCTAGCGGAAAATGTCCGCTGCGCGCGTCCGCGCATCACCATCGATGAAATCCAGCGCGCGGTCTGCGCCCATTATCGGCTCGACAAGTCGGAAATGGCGTCGAAGCGCCGCGTCCGCGCGATCGCCCGCCCGCGCCAGGTCGCCATGTATCTGGCGAAGGAACTGACGCCGCGCTCCTATCCCGAGATCGGCCGCCGCTTTGGCGGGCGCGACCATTCGACGGTGATTCACGCCGTCCGCACCGTCGAGGCGCTGCGCGTCACCGACAGCGAACTCGACGCGGAAATCGCCGCGATCCGGCGTAGTCTGAACGGTTGAAGCGATAGGACGCGCCGTCTGGTGCGTGCCCGGCAAAGTTGCGCCAGTTTATTTCACGCGAAGACGCGAAGGCGCGAAGAGGATCGCCCGGGCCGACAGGCCCCTTTTTCTTCCGACGCGGCGTTTTTTGCGGCGTCGAAAGAGAAAGCTGCTTCGCGGCAAACACGCTTTCTTCGCGTCTTCGCGTGAAACAAAAACACGACGCTTGCGGAAAGCTCAGACCACGGACCCTGAAACGATTTCAGGGTGACGAAGGCGGCGACTACCCCCGTTCGGGCGGCGCCACCGTGATGCGGACCTGTTCGCCCGAATTGCCGGGGAAGCCGGTGAACATCGCCTCGATCAGATTGGGGACGATGGTCTGGAGGTTGTTGTCGCGCGACTGCGCCTCGGCGCGGCCTTCGAACAGGCGATATCCGTCCGCCGCGCGGTTGATCTGCAATTGCAGGCCGCTGGTATAGACGGTGTAGCTTGTCACGTCGTTATAGCCCCAGCTCGGCCCGAAGCCGCCCCACATGAAGGGGTCGCGATAACCATAGACATAGCGCCGCCCGCCCGGACCGCGGACGATCATCGGGCGATACCATCCGGGACCCCAGCCGCCGTACCAAGGATCGCCGAATCCGGGGCTGGACACGACGCGCTCGCGCCCCTTGTCGATGCCATAGTCGAGGCGGACGATCATGTCGGCAGACTCGCCCGGCGCGGCCGGACGATAGCCATAGCGCGTCAGTTCGCCCGCGACGAGATTCGCATATTGGTTGAACTCGATCCCGCCCTGAAGCGCGGGATTGCTGGATTCGACCGTGAAGCTCTGTCCCTGCGGCGCGGGAAGCTGGGTCTGGAACCGCGCGACATCGGCCTTGAACGGCGTCGCGCAGCCGGACAGCGCCAGCGCCGCCCCGGCCATGGCGGCGAAGCCGATTCGCCGAAAAATCCTCTTGCTCATCATCATGCTCCGTGTCTCAGCCGCGCGCATGGCGCTTACCGACATGACTAAGCCGATACGACTGAACCTTGGTTGAACCCGTTCCGCCGCATTGCGGTTGCATCGTCTCATATGGGGACGGCGCCGCGCAAAGGCAAGAAATCGGCGGCGCGGCCCGCCTGCGCATCCTGTCCGGCGATTATCGGCAAAGGCCCAATGCGGCATAGGCGGCGTCGAGCGTCGGCTTCGCCAGCATCCGCGCCTTTTCCGCGCCGCGATTCAGCAGGGCGTCGAGCTGGGCGACATCGTCCTTCAGCGCGACATAGCGCGCGTTTATCGGCGCCAGCTTCTCGACCAGCAGTTCGCCGAGCGCGGGTTTGAAGACGCCGAAGCCCTTGCCGCCGAAATCGCGCAGCACATCGGCGACCGGGATGTCGGCAATCGTCGCATAGATGCCGACCAGGTTGCGCGCCTCCGCCCGGCCCTCCAGCCCCTCCGGCTCGGACGGCAGCGGTTCGGGATCGGTGCGCGCCTTCTTCACTTTCTGCATCATCGCGTCGGCGTCGTCGGTCAGGTTGATGCGGCTCATGTCCGAGGGGTCGGACTTGGACATTTTCGCGGTCCCGTCGCGCAGGCTCATGATGCGCGCGGCGTCCGCCGGGATGATCGGATCGGGCAGAGTGAAGACGGGTGCGTCCTCGCTGGCATAATCATTGTTGAATTTCTGCGCGATGTCGCGGGCCAGTTCCAGATGCTGCTTCTGGTCCTCGCCGACGGGGACGTGCGTTGCGCGATAGACGAGCACGTCGGCGGCTTGCAGCACGGGATAGGTGTACAGCGCGGCGGAGGCGCCTTCGCGATTCTTGCCCGACTTGTCCTTGAACTGCGTCATGCGATTGAGCCAGCCGATGCGCGCCGTGCCGTTCAGCAGCCATTGCATCTCCGCGTGGGCGGGGACGCGGGCCTGGTTGAACAGCGTCGAACGCTCGGGATCGATGCCGCAGGCGATCAGCGCCGCCGTCATCGCGCGCGTGTTGGCGGTCAGGTCGGCGGGGACGTGCGGCATCGAAATGGCGTGCAGGTCGGCGAGGAAGAACAGGCAGTCGCCGCCCTGGCGCGCGGCGTCGTCCTGCATCCGCACCCAGTTGCGGATCGCGCCCAGATAATTGCCGAGGTGCAAGTTTCCGGTGGGCTGGATGCCCGATACGATCCGCATGCTCTACTCCTGTGTCGGCGCCGCTGTCGACGTGGGTGCCTTGGCGCGCCGCCGCGTCAGCATGGCGATGAGATCCTTGTCAAGCGCGCCGACAAGGAAGGCGGCGGTAAAAAAGACCGCGCCGCCCGCCGCGACCAGCGCCGTCAGCGATGCGATGCGCGCGATCACGCCCCCGACGTAATAGGGCGTCATCAGCGGCATCATCCATATGAGCAGCGCCGACATGGCGGCGACCGCGACGATCTGGCGCGCGATCCTTCCGCCAAGTTTCGCCGTGAAATGGAACCAGCCGCGCCGGTGCAGCACGGTATAGAGCAGCAGGCAGTTGAACGTCGCCGACACCGCCGTCGCCCCCGCCAGCCCGACGATGCCGTACCGCCGCACGACATAGAGGTTGATCGCGATATTGACGATCAGCGAGGCGAGCGCCGTCCACACCGGCGTTTTCATGTCCTCGCGCGCGAAGAAGCCGGGGTTCAATATCTTGACGATGACATAGGCGGGCAGGCCCGCGACCAGCGCGACGACGATATTCGCCATGATCGCGCCGTCAGCCAGCGTGAACTTGCCGCCGACGAAAAAGGCGGTGACGAAGGCGGGCGCGCAGATGGCGAGCGCGGCGGCGGCAGGCAGCGTCAGCAGCGTCGCCATTTCGAAGGCGTTGCTTTGCAGCCGCTGCGCCTCGGCCGCGTCGCCGCCGTGGATGTGGCGCGACAGCATCGGCAGGATCGCGGTGCCGAGCGCGATGCCGACGATGCCCAGCGGCATCTGGTTCAGCCGGTCGGCGAGCTTCAGCAGCGTCAGCGATCCCTGCGGCAGCGATGTGGCGAAGAAAGTGTCGACGAACTGGCTGATCTGATAGATTCCCGCGCCGAAGGTCGCGGGCAGGATCAGCATGCCCAGCTTGCGGACTTCCGGCGTCAGTTTCGGCAGCCGCCAGTGCAGCCGCAGCCCGGCGCGGCGCACCGCCCACCACAGATAGGCGAGCTGCGCGGCGCCCGCGACGCTGACCGACAGGGCCAGCACGACGGCGACGATGCGGTCGTCGTCGCTGCCGCCGCGCAGGCGCCAGCCCAGGATGATCCCTGCGATCAGCACGATATTGAGCAGCACGGGCGCGAAGGCCCCCGGCGCGAAGCGCGAGCGCGCATTGAGAACGCCCGACAACATCGCGACGAGGCTGATCAACGCCAGATAGGGAAAGGTCAGGCGGCTGAGGAACACCGCCAGCTCGAACTTGCCGGGGACGGACTGATATTCATGCGCGAGCAGCCAGACGATGCCCGGCATCGCGATCATCGCGACGGCGGAAAAGACCAGCAGCACCCACAGGAACACCGACAGCACGTCGTCGGCGAATTTCGCCGCCGCCGCCTCGCCGCCGCCTTCCTCCGCCGTGCCGTGCAGCGCGCGGCTGTACATCGGCACGAAGGCGACCGAAAAGGCGCCCTCCGCGAACAGGCGGCGAAAGGTGTTGGGCAGCGTGAAGGCCAGCTGATAGGCATCGGCCGCCAGCCCCGCGCCCAGCACGCGCGCCAGCAGCATGTCGCGCACGAAGCCGAAAATGCGGCTGAGCAGCGTCAGCCCGCCGATCGTGCCGACGTTCTTGACGAGGCTGCTCATCGGAAGAGGGGGCTAGCCGGTCTCAGGTCCCGGTTTCAGGCTTCGCCCGCCGGTGCGGATATGTCGGCCTGCCCGGCTTCCCGCGCCTGGACCTGCTGCATGAACAGGCCGTGGAAATCGATGGGTTCCAGCAGCAGCGTCGGGAAGCCGCCGTCGCGCACGGCGTCGGCGACGACGCGGCGGGCGAAGGGGAACAGGATGCGCGGCGCTTCGGCGAGGAAGAAGGGCTGAAGCTGATCCTCGGGGACGTTGCGGATGCCGAACAGCCCGGCATATTTCAGCTCGATGACGAACGCGATGCCTTCGTCGCCCTTCGACGTCACATCGACCTTCAGCAACACTTCGAACAGATTCTCGCCCACGCTCTCGGCGGCGATGTTGAACTGGATGTCGATCTGCGGCGCGCCCTGCCACTGGTAGACGGCGGGCGCGTTCGGATTTTCGAACGACAGATCCTTCACATATTGCGAAATCAGGCCGATCGCCGGGCTGGTGTCTTCGCCGTTGGGCTGGATGGCGGGATTGGTCTCGTCGGCCATGATGGATGCTTTCGTTGCAAGGATCGGCAAAGGTCCGGCCTGCGCCGGACATTGCGGCGGCGCTTAGCAGCGGCGGACGGCAAGCACAATGGGGCGCTGGGGAGGGGGGCTTGCACTCACCTGGTCTTCGTCATGCTGAAACAAGTTCAGCATGACGGGACGGGAAGGAAGGGAGCAATTCCCGCAAGTCGCCTCACCAGCGCGGCGAACCCTTGACCCGCCGCGCTTCGCGCGCGATGGAGATTTGAAACATGGCGGCGTATCGCCTATATGTGGGGGATACTCTCCCATCGCCTGTTTTGGGCGCATGATTTTTTGGACCTTTGCCTGTGACAGCCTTTTCGATCGTCCTGCTCGCCATGATTGCCGCTTTCCTGGGGATGCGGCTCTATTCGGTGCTCGGCAAGCGCACGGGCCATGAACAGGAACCCGTGCTGCCGCGCCGCGACGACCGCGCCGCGCCCGCCCCCGTGCGGCTGGAGGACGGCGACGCCCCGGCCGCGCCGCAGGGCACGCCCGCGCAGTCGGGTCTCGTCTATGAACCCGCCGCCGAAAGCGGCCTGCGCCAGTTGCTGGCGATCGACCGCAACTTTGACGCCGGGCGCTTCATGGAAGGCGCGGAGGCGGCCTATCGCATGATCCTGGAGGCGTTCTGGGCCGGCGAGCGCGACACGCTGCGCGACCTGTGCGACGATGACAGCTATGACGCGTTCGTCGCGGCGATCGAGGCGCGCGAGGCGCGCGGGGAAAAGCTCGACAACCGTCTCGTCGGCATCGATTCGGCCAAGATCGTCGCGGTCGAGGCCGGACGCCGCGAAGCGCGCATCACCGTGCGCTATCAGGCCGACATCAGCGCCGTGACGCGCGACGCCGACGGCAAGCTGATCGCCGGTTCGATGAGCGACGCCGCGCAGACCGACGATCTGTGGACCTTCCGCCGCGCGATCGGCAGCGACGATCCCAACTGGCTGCTCGACGAAGTCGAAGTCGCCTGATCGCCGGGCGAGTGGCGCGCGGGATCGGCGTCGTGCGATCTGGGTTCACGCGAAGACGCGAAGGCGCGAAGAGATCGTGCCGGACCGCCCACGTCGGCGTATCGCCGCAGGCGACTTTGGAAGGCGCTTCGCGCGATTTGCAAATGGTCGCAGCGGGGAGCGCTCCACTCTTCGCGTCTTCGTGTCTTCGCGTGAACCTGAAAGGGCCGACGCGGGTTGTGGTTCCCCTGTCGATAGGGCTGGCGCTGATCCTGCCCCTGCTGGCGGGCTGCGTGTCGGTGATTCCCGATAGCGGCGCGCGTCC
>PHEM01000041.1 GCA_002842935.1 Alphaproteobacteria bacterium HGW-Alphaproteobacteria-13
GGGCGTGATCGACATTGAATGAAACACCGCCGTGTCCCCGCGAAGGCGGGGACCCATCTCCTGCCTGTGCAAGATGGAACCGACCGGAGATGGACTCCCGCCTTCGCGGGAGTACACGGCTCTATCCTCTGATCAGGACAGACTTCAAGAGGCGGATGGCGCATGCCATAAAAATAAATTTTAATCGGGTTTAAACTGATAGAGATCAAATATCCCGCTTGATCTATCCCCATAAATTGGATTTATATCTCATTTAAGGCGTCGCTGCGAAGTCGATTCGAGTCTTCGAAAATTGGGAGGGGATCATGCAGCTTGAACGTGGGGTCATTCTCGAGGCTTATCGGCGAATGGCGCTCATCCGGGCTTTCGAGGAGCGCGTAGGCGCCGATTCGATGGCCGGTCTCATTCCCGGCTTCGTCCATCTTTACGCAGGCGAGGAAGCCGCCGCGGTCGGCGTCTGCATGAACCTGACCGAGAAGGACTGGATCGGCTCGACCCATCGCGGCCATGGCCATTGCATCGCCAAGACCTGCGATATCGAAGGCATGATGCTGGAGATTCACGGCAAGGCCGGCGGGCTTTGCGGCGGGAAGGGCGGTTCGATGCATATCGCCGATCTCGACATCGGCATGCTGGGCGCGAACGGCATCGTCGGCGGCGGCCCGCCGCTGGCCGTAGGCGCGGCGCTCGCCGCCAAGCGGCTCGGCACGGGGGGCGTCGGCGTCGCCTTCTTCGGCGACGGCGCATCCAATCAGGGAACCGTGGCCGAAGCGCTGAACATGGCCGTGGTGCTGAAGGTGCCCGCCGTCTTCGTGCTGGAAAACAACGGATATGGCGAGTTCACCGCGGCCAGCTATCATTCCAATGGCATCGACCTTGGCGCGCGTGCGGCGGGGTTCGGGCTTCCGGTCCTCAAGGCGGACGGCAGCGATTATTTCGCCGTTCACGAAGCCGCGGCCGAACTGATCGACCGGGCGCGCACGCAGGGGCTGCCGGGCTTCCTTGAGGTGAAGGTGAACCGCTGGCACGGCCACTTCACAGGCGATTCGCAGGCCTATCGCTCGCAGGAGGAACTGGCGGCGGCGCGATTGGCCGATCCCATCCGGTTGCTGCGCGAGCGCGCCAGCGAAGCCGGGTTGATCGAAGCCGACGCGTTCGATGCAATCGACCAGGACGTGGCCGAGCTGATCGAGCGCGCGAGCGTGCAGGCGATGGCGGCGCCCCCGCCCGCGCTCAGCACGCTCACCACCGATGTCTACGTCTCTTATTGAGGTTTCCCATGCCCAAGAAATCGATGCGAACGGCCCTGAACGAGGCCATGGCGCAGGAAATGCGCCGTGATCCCACCGTCATCGTCATCGGCGAGGATGTCGTCGGCGGACAGGGCGGGCTGGGCGAGACCAGCGTCGGCGGCGTGTTCGGCGTCACCAAGGGTCTGGGCGAAGAGTTCGGACTCGACCGCGTCATCGATACGCCGATCACCGAAAGCGCCATCATCGGGACGGCGGCGGGCGCCGCGGTCGCGGGTCTCCGCCCGATCGCCGAACTGATGTTCGTCGATTTCCTCGGCGTGTGCTTCGACCAGATCTTCAACCAGGCGGCCAAATTCCGCTATATGTTCGGCGGCAAGGCGCGGACGCCGCTGGTCATCCGCGCGATGACCGGCGCGGGCGTGCGGGCCGGCGCCCAGCATTCGCAGGCGCTGCATTCTATCTTCACGCATATCCCCGGCCTGAAGGTCGTGGTGCCGTCGTCGCCCTATGACGCCAAGGGCCTGCTCATTCAGGCGATCCGGGACGACGACCCGGTGATCTTCCTCGAACACAAGACCTTGTACGATATCGAGGGCGAAGTCCCCGACGAGGCCTATGCGATCCCCTTCGGCGAGGCGAACGTCCTTCGCGAAGGCCGCCATGCCACGATCGTCGCCCTTTCGCGGCAGGTGCACACGGCGATGGACGCGGCAAGCCAGCTCGCGAGCAAGGGGATCGAGGTCACGGTCGTGGACCCCCGCACGACGTCGCCGCTCGACGAGGACACGATCCTCGAATGCGTCGAGGAAACCGGCCGTCTGGTCATCGTCGACGAGGCCAATCCCCGGTGCAGCTTCGCCACCGACGTGGCGGCGATGGTGGCCGACAAGGGCTTCGCTTTCCTCAAGGCGCCCGTCCGGATGGTGACCGCGCCGCACGCGCCGGTCCCGTTCGCGCCCGTGCTCGAGGACGCCTATGTGCCCGACGCCGCGCGCATCATCGCGGCCGTCGAATCGATCGTCGCGAACGAAGAGGCGGCCGCATGACCGGGATCGCCGCCATCACCATGCCGCGATGGGGCCTGACCATGGAGGAAGGCACGCTGACCGGCTGGCTCGTCGGTCTGGGCGAGGAGACGCGGCAGGGCGTCGATGTGATCGAAGTGGAATCGACCAAGCTGGCGGGAACGGTCGAAGCGCCCGCCACGGGAATCCTGCGCCGCCAGGTGATCGCGGTGGGGCAGACCGTCCCCGTGGGCGCGCTGGTGGGGGTGATCGCGGACGCGGACGTCGGCGACGAGGCGATCGATGCGTTCATCGCGACCTTCGCGCCCGTCGATCTCGATGTCGAGGAAGGTGGGGCGAGCGAACCCCGGATCGTTTCGGTGGGCGAACACCGGATCAACTATCTGCGCAAGGGCGGACCCGGACCCGTCGTTCTTTTCGTCCACGGTTTCGGGGGCGATGCGGCGGGCTGGGGCTTCGTGCAGGAAGTGCTCGCCGCCGACCATGACACGATCGCCCTGGACCTGCCCGGCCATGGCGCCTCGTCGAAGGCGATCAGCGACGGCAGCCTCGCGGGGCAGGCCGCCATCGTCGCGGACTTCCTTCGCGCCCTCGATCTTGGCCCCGTGAATCTCGTCGGCCACTCGATGGGCGGCGGCGTGTGCATCGCGCTTGCCGCCGCGCATCCCGATCACGCCGCGTCGCTGACGCTGCTGGCGCCGATGGGACTCGGCGCGGAGATCAATGCCGATTATCTGTCGACCTTCGCGACCGCGCAGCGCCGCCGCGATGTCGAGCCGGCCCTGCGCCTGCTGTTCGCCGACGAAGCCCTTGTCACCAAGGCGCTGGCCGAGGAAGTGGTGAAATACAAGCGCGTCGACGGCGTGTCGGAAGCGCTGGCCGCGATTGAACGCGCCATTCTAGACCATGGGTCGCAGAAAGCCGTGTTGCGGGAGGATCTCGCCGGACTGGCGCAGCCCGTGGCGCTGCTGGCCGGAGCGGAAGATCGGATCATCCCTCCCGCGCCGGTTGCCGCGCTTGGCGGCACGCTGCTGCCGTCGGTCGGCCATATGCCCCAGGTCGAGGCCCCGGACCAGGTCATCGCCGCGATTCGCAAGGTGGCGCGGGCCTGAACCCCTGTCCGGGTAGCGGCATGCGTTTCGGGTTCAGGGTCTGGAACGTGATCGCCTTCGAATGAAATACCGCCGTGTCCCCGCGAAGGCGGGGACCCATCTCCGGCCCGTGCAAGTTGGAACCGACCGGAGATGGACTCCCGCCTTCGCGGGAGTACACAGCTTTATCAATCCAAGATGATCATGCCCTATTGCGGCTCGCGCAGCGGGAGATATTCGGGCAGGAACGTCCGGCCGAACGCTTCGCGCGCGCGCCGCGATTGTTCATATATCTCGTCGGTGATCAGCCCGTGGCGATGGACCGACAAGGTCCACAGCGCGTCGCTGATGATCAGCTGCTCGGTCAGGCGCTGCACCAGGTCGGGCAAGTCGGGGATCACGAAATATTGGCGCAGTTCCTCGGCCAACCGCTCCGCAAGCTGGCGGTCGATCTCGAGGTCGCGGGCGCGTATCATCGCCGACATGCCCGACCCGAGCAACAGGCGGCGCGCCGCCATATTGTCGTTATAATAGTCGCGGCCTTCCTCGTAACGCGCGTTTTGCAAATCCTGCCACGTCAGGATCTCGCCGACCGGCGGACGGTCGAAAGCCTCCACGAACCGATCATAAAAACGCTCGGCCAGCGCCTGGAACACATGGCTCGCGTCAGGGAAGAAATGATAGATGGACGGCGGCGAGATGCCCGTGGTCTCAGCGAGCGTATAGATGCTGATCTCGTCGGGTTCCTGAGTCTGGAGAAGCAAGGCCGCGGAGTCGAGAATGGCTTCGAAACGCTGGCGGCTGCGCGCCTGACGCGGCCGCCGGAACAGGGAAACATCGCGGTCTGAAGATGCGCTATTCGTCATCGCGTCGCTCTAGCAGCTTTGATGCCCGCTTCAACCCAGGCTCATGGCATAATCAAATAAATATCGAAAATATTCTTGACATTCCCTGAAAATGGCGATTTTTTCCGTGTATAAAAGCGATATAAATTTATTTGTGATGCAACGGCTATACCAGGGAGGGTGATATGACGGTGCGGATGAAGCCTATATGCCAGGGACTGTTGCTGTCGGCCTGCTTTGCGATGCCATCGCCGGTGCTGGCGCAGGAGAGCGCATCCGCGACCGAGGGCGAAGACGGGATCCGGGAAATCATCGTCACAGCCCAGAGGCGCGAACAGAATGTGCAGGATGTTCCCATCGCGATCAGCGCGATCAGCGGCGACGCGCTCGCCGAGACCGGAATTCGCGATCCGCGCGACCTGACCCTGCTCGTTCCCAGTCTCTCGATGCAGGCGGGCACCGCGGCGTCGACCACCTCGCTGTTCATTCGCGGCGTCGGCATCGGCGACTTCAATTCCAACACCACGGGCGCCGTGGGGGTTTATGTCGATGATGTTTTCCTGGGCGCCAACGCGGGCAAGCTGTTCAACGTCTTCGACAGCGAGGGGATCGAAGTGCTGCGCGGGCCGCAAGGCACGCTCTATGGGCGCAACACCACGGGCGGCGCCATCCGCTTCTCGTCGCGCAAGCCCACCGATACGCTCAGCGGCAACGCCTCCCTTCTCTACGGGCGCTTCAACGAGGTCCAGTTGGAAGCGGGCGTCGGCGGTCCGATCGTCCCCGACCGCCTGAAAGTGCGCGTCGCCGGACTCTATCACAATCGTGACGGCACGACCTATAATCGCGTGACCGGCAATCGCGTCAACAACCTCAATCTCTGGGCGGCGCGCGCGATCGTGGATTTCACGCCGAGCGACAACGCGCTGCTGCGTCTTTCCGTGCACGGCGGCCGCAACACGGGCGGCGCGCGCCAGTTCCAGCATCGCGGGCAGGGCGTGGACTTCTTTGGCGATCCCGCCTTCCTGCCCGACGGCACGCCGACCGATGGCCTGGGATATGCCGATACCGACGGCGATCCCTATGCGGGCGATTATAATATCGAGGGGAAGGAAAGGATTTCGGCGCTGGGCGCCTCGCTCACCGGCCAGTTCGATTTCGGCGGCGTGACCCTGACCTCGATCACGGCCTATGAGCAGGTCAACCGGGCGACGCTGGAGGATACGGACTCCAGCCCCGCCGATCTGGTCATTGCCTATTATGAAGACCGGCCGCGCCAGTGGAGCCAGGAACTTCGCTTGCAGTCCAGCGACGGCGGCCCGTTCAACTGGATCGTCGGCGGCTATTATTTCCACGACAAGCTCAAGACCGACAGCGCCTTCGACCTGCTTCGCAGCCTGCGCGACCCGGACGATCTGCTCGGAACCTTCGATCCGGAAAATTCGATGGCGCTGTGGCGCTATCCCTACACCCAGACGACGAAGAGCTATGCACTCTTCGGTCAGGCCGATTACAAGCTGGCCGACAATCTGACCGCGACCATCGGACTGCGCTATTCGCACGACAAGATTCGGCTCGATTATGTCAGCCTGCTCGACGCAGTCGGCGGCGTCGCGCCCGTGAAGGATTTCTCCGACATCACCATCCCGCTGGTGGTGTTCGATCAGGCCAAGAGCTTCAGCGATCTCAGCTGGCGGGCCGGGATCGACTACAAGACCGGCGACACGCTCGTCTATGCGTCCTTTTCCAAGGGGTATAACAGCGGCGGCTTCTCGGGCGCCGCGGCCGACGACATCCTCCAGCTTCAACCCTTCAAGTCTGAAAATCTCTACGCCTATGAAGCGGGGTTCAAGACGGAACTGCTCGATCGCAAGCTGCGCTTCAACACGGCGGGCTTCTATTATGACTATCGCGACTTGCAGGTCTTCATATTCGACCTGAGCGGACCCGTGCCGGTCCAGCGAAAGCTCAACGGCGGCAACGCCCGCATCTGGGGGATCGAGAGCGAAGTCACCGCGCGGCCGACCCGCAACATCGACCTGTTCGTCGCCGTGACCTGGATGCACAGCAAATACCGCAATTTCATTGCGCAAGGCGGCACGAGCTATTCGGGCAACCGGCTCGTCAACTCGCCGAAATTCGCGATGTCGGGCGGCGCGACGGTCAGCGTCCCGCTGGGCGACAGCGGCTCGATCCGGGCGCGCGTCGATGGAACCTACACCTCGTCCATCTATCTTTTCCCCGACAATTCGGCGTCCGGCTGGGTGAAGGCCCATGGCCTGCTCAACGCTCGCCTGTCCTGGCAGTCGGCCGACGAGCAATATGAAATCG
This sequence comes from Alphaproteobacteria bacterium HGW-Alphaproteobacteria-13, assembly GCA_002842935.1. Classification (GTDB taxonomy): domain Bacteria; phylum Pseudomonadota; class Alphaproteobacteria; order Sphingomonadales; family Sphingomonadaceae; genus Sphingopyxis. Next base: position 6,543 of record PHEM01000041.1, read on the forward strand.
CCCTTTGGGGCAAAAATCTGACCGGCACGAAATATATCACGTCGGTGGCGCCGATCATCACGTCGGACCAGCTGAACTATAACGACCCGCGCACCTATGGCGTGCAACTGGTCGCCAGGTTCTGACCGGAGGAATGTCTCGCGGCGCCGCAGCCTCGACTTCGCTCGACACGAACGGAGGGAGAGGGATGCAGATTTACGGCTCGGCGCTCTAGGACGGATCGACATTCAGTTCTGGCGGCCTGCAAATGGCGGCCTTTCGCGCTTCCGGTGCTCACGTGCAGAAGCACGCTGCGCTCCGGGTCACGAAAAACCACCATTTTCGGCTCGCCATCTCCTGAATGTCGATCCGTCCTAGCGGTGTCCAGCGGCAAGGTCCGCGTCGATCTTTCGGTCGACCCGTTCCAGCGACGAGGTGAGCGCCTTGACCGCGAGCCAGCGGAGCGGTTCGGGGGGGAGGGGAAAGGTCCGGCGCCTGAGCAGGTCGACATCCGCATTGGGCACGCCGAGGATCTGGTCGGCGAGCATCGTGCCGGCATAGCTCGCCTGCGCGATGCCGTGACCGTTATAGCCAAGACCATGGAAGACGGTGCGCCGGGCGTTCGCCTGGTTGATCGGCAGGAAGTCCAGCGTCATGCCGATCCAGCCGCCCCAGAAGCTCTCGATCCGGACGTCGGGAAGCTCGGGGAAGCGAAGCGCGAACAGCTTTTCCCACTCTGCAAAAGTGTCGGGCAGATAGCCCGGCGCCAAGGAGCTGCCATAGCCATATTGGATGAATTTCGATCCGCCCGAAATCCGGCCATCGGCATGCGGGCGATAATTCTCCATCGCTTCGTGCGCGGTATAGAGTCCTTCGCGGCCGTCCCATCCGATGCGGTCCCACTGCGCATCGGTGAGAATGCCGGTCTGGAACAGCGTGACGCGCAGCGGGAATATCTTGCTTTTCAGGCGCCCCAGCGTCGATGGCGTATAGGCATTGGTCGCGATCACCAGCTTTTCGGCCTGCACCGTGCCCGTTGCCGTGTGCACGGCGATCGGGTTTCGGCTGTCTTCGATCTTCGTGACCGCCGAATTCTCGAAAATCCGGATGCCCGCCGCAAGGGCGGCCGCGCGCAGCCCCATCACATATTTCCCCGGATGCAGGTGCCCCCCGCACCGTTCGAGGACCCCGAACCGGACATGTCCGGGAAGCCGGCGATCGCGAACCGCGCTTTCGTCGAGGAAACTGACTTCGACGCCCAGCGAACCCGCAAGTTCGGCGCCGCGTTCCAGGGGTTCGCGGTGCGCCGGATGGAGTCCGGTGACGATATTGCCTGTCGGATTATATTCGCAGTCGATGTTCAGGCGCCGCATCAACTGCTCGGTATGCCGCACCGCCTTGTCGGCGAAACGCGCGAAAGCAACGGCGCGATCGCGTCCGACCGCTTTCACCAGCGAAGGGAAGTCCTTGCCGATCGTCGGCGTCAAATGGCCCGCATTGCGGCCGCTCGCGCCATGGCCGCAAGTGTCGCGCTCGACGATCACGGCGTCCACGCCGCGCGCACGCAGCTCAAGCGCCGTCGCAAGGCCGGTGTAGCCGCCGCCGACGATCGCGACATCCGCGCTGATCCGGCCCTGGAGGGGTGGTTGCAGGTCGATCGGCGCCGAAATCCAGGGGCTGACCTCGATGAATTTGGCGCCGCTCATATGATTCTCCCCTCCGCGCGGCTTCCGGCATCGCCAACCTTACCGCATAAAACAATAAATATCCGTTTTATCAGGCTTGTCAATCGAGGGAATTTTCCACGAAAAATCATGGTATTCACAATTTTCTTACATAAATATTTATGGCGAGGGCTTGACCTTCGGGCATTTTTCCATTCCTGTAACAGATAAATATCGGATGATTGGGAGAGGATATGAGCAAAGGCAGCGATCTGCGGCGGCGTGCGGGGCAAGTGATGCCGGCTGGCGTCTATGGGCATGTATCGACGCGCTTGCTGCCGGATGCCTATCCGCAATTCATGAGCCGCGCCGAGGGTGCCTATGTCTGGGATGTCGATGGCAATCGCTATCTCGATTTCATGTGCGCCTATGGTCCCAATCTGCTGGGATATCGCGAGCCGAGCGTGGAGGCTGCCGTCGCCGCCCAGCTCGCCATCGGCGACGTGATGACGGGTCCGTCGGGGATCATGGTCGAGCTTTGCGAAACGCTGGTCGCCATGATCGGACATGCCGACTGGGCCATGCTGTGCAAAAACGGCACCGACGCGACGACGCTGGCGATGACCGTCAGCCGCGCCCATACGGGAAAGCGCAAGATATTGGTGGCGGAAGGGTCCTATCATGGCGCCGCGCCGTGGTGCACGCCCTTCCCCGCCGGGGTCCTGCCCGAGGATCGCGCGCACATCATCAAATATATCTGGAACGATACTCCCAGCCTGGAGGCCGCGGTCCGTGAGGCCGGGGACGATCTGGCCGGCATCATCGCCTCGCCGATCAAGCATGATGCGTTCGTCGACCAGATGCTGCCCGACCCCGCCTATGCGCGGCGTGCCCGGCAGATTTGCGATCAGACCGGCGCGATGCTGATCGTCGACGATGTGCGCGCGGGCTTTCGCCTGGCCCGCGATTGCAGCTGGTCGCTCGTGGACGTGAAGCCCGACCTCAGCGCCTGGGGCAAATGTTTCGCGAACGGCCAGCCGATTTCGGCCTTGCTGGGTTCCGACAAATGCCGCGAGGGGGCGGCCTCGGTTTTTGCGACCGGGTCGTTCTGGTTCGGCGCGGCGGCGATGGCGGCCGCCCTCGCGACGCTCAGGATCGTGCGGGAAAGCGACTATCTCGAACATAGCATCGCGCTGGGCGAGCAATTGCGCGCGGGGCTGGGGGACGCGGCGGCGCGTCATGGTTTCGCGATCCGGCAGACCGGCCCGGTGCAGATGCCGCAAATCCTGTTCGAGGGGGATGCGGATTTCCGTATCGGATTCGGCTGGGCCGAGCGGATGGTGAAGCGCGGCTTTTATCTTCACCCGTGGCACAATATGTTCCTGTGCGCGGCGATGACCCCGGCCGACATCGACGCGACGATCGCAGCGGCCGACGCGGCTTTCGGCGAACTGCGGCGGGACATGGCGGACCTGCGCCCCCATGCCGCGCTGCTCGAAATCCTGGGGTAGGTTCAAAGGCGGAGGGAGAGAATATGGCGATTGCGGAGGATGCGCAGGACAAGCCCGTCGCGCTGGTGACGGGCGCGAGTTCGGGCCTTGGCAAGGTGATGGCCGAAGCGCTCGCCGCGGAAGGCTATCAGGTGTTCGGCACCTCACGCGATCCCGGCCGCGCCGCCCCGCCGTCAGGCGTCCGATTGATCGCGATGGATGTCGATGACGACGCGTCGGTCGAGAATGCCGTGGGCGCGGTGATCGCGGAAACGGGGCGGCTCGACCTGCTGCTGTGCAGCGCGGGCTTCGGCTTCATGGGACCGATCGAAGACAGCGCGTCCGCGGAGATGATCGCGCAATTCCAGACCAATGTCTTCGGCGTGCACCGCGCCTGCCGCGCGGCGCTTTCGCATCTGCGCAGGCGGCCAGCGGCGAAGATCCTCGTCGTGGGGTCGCTGGCGGGCATCGTCGGTCTTCCCTATCAGGGGATGTACAGTGCGTCGAAATTCGCGCTCGAGGGCTATTGCGAGGCGCTGCGCATGGAGCTTCGCGATTCGCCGGTTCGCGTCGCGCTGGTCCAGCCGGGCGATTTTTCGACCGGGTTCACGGGGTCCCGCCGCTTCGTGGCGGATGTGTCCGCTCCGCATGCGGCGGCCTTCGCGCGCGCGCTGGCGATCGTCCAGGAAGACGAGGCGAATGGCGGGGACATCGCCTTGATCGCCGATGCCATCGTCCGCCTGGCCGCCGACCCGGCGCCGCCGCTGCGGACGGTGGTGGCGTCGGCCGAGCAGGCCGAACTCGCGGAGGCGCGCCCGGCCACCGACCCTGCGGAGTGGGAAGCGCTCATTGCCGAACATTATGGGCTGGAGCCGGGTTAGAGCGCGGAGCCATCCTCTCTCCCGTTCGCCCTGAGCTTGTCGAAGGGCCGTCCTTTCTTTTGACGTCGCAAGAAGAAGGACGGTGCTTCGACAAGCTCAGCACGAACGGGTCATATTATGGCTTGATGCGCTAGCTGTTTGCCCCCCACATTTGACGGCGCAAATTCAGCGCAGCAGCAGGGCCAGCGCGCCCAGCCAGCCTTTCGCTTCGCCGCCCCGCGCGCGGGGAACGGGGGGCAGATAGGCGCGGCAGTCGAGGCACGCGGCCTGCACCGAACCCGTCCGCGTCAGCAGCGACAGATCCTGCATCAGCCGCTGCTCCGTCAACTGGCGCTGCATCGCTGCGATGCCGAACCAGCCGCGCGGCAAGGCGGCCGTTTCCTGTCCGTTGCCTGACAGGCTGGCGATGATTTTGGCCCACTCGCTCGGCTTTTCCTCGAAATATTGGGCGTGGAAATCGCCGTCGATCTTCGCGAGCTTCGCCGCCGCTGCCAGCGCGTCGGGCAGGCCGCCGAACTGGTCGACCAGCCCGATCTGGCGGGCCGTGCCGCCCGCCCAGACGCGCCCTTCGGCGACCGGCAAGATCTTTTCCAGCGGTTGCTTGCGGCTTTTCGCGACAAGCCCCGTGAAGCGGGCATAAATATCCTCGACGCTGGCCTGCGCGAGCTGGTTGAACTCGTCGTTGACGCCGCCGAGCAGGTCGGGCTGGCCCGACAGCGGCGTCGTCGCGATGCCGTCGGCGGTGATGCCGACCTTGGCGAGCGTCTTGTCGAAGCTCGGCAGGATGCCGAACACGCCGATCGAACCCGTGATCGTCTCCGGCTCCGCGAAGATGCGGTCGGCGGGCGTGGATATCCAATAGCCGCCCGACGCCGCGACATTGGCCATCGACACGACGATGGGCAGCTTCTTCGCCTTGGCGGCGAGCAGTGCCTGCCGGATTTCCTCTGACGCCAGCACCGATCCGCCCGGCGAATCGACGCGCAGCACGATCGCCTTGACGCCGCTGTCCGACGCCGCGTCCAATATGTGCTGGGCGATCGTCTCGCCGCCCGCCGTGCCGCTCGGCGCTTCGCCATCGACGATCTCGCCGACCACGGGCACGACCGCGATCGCGCTGCCCTTCTGTTTCGGCGGATTGGCTGCGACCCAGTTTTCGAGCGGGATCGCATTATACTCCCATGGCCGCGCGGTGTCGGCGGTGCCGCTGATCTCGCCGATACGACGGTTGAAGGCCATGCGGCTGCCGATCCTGTCGACCAGCCCCGCATCCAGCGACGCCTTGCCCAGATCGCCCGCCGCCGCGCGCACGGCGCCCGCCGTGTCGGTGATATAGGCGTCGATCTTCGCCTGCGGCCGCGCCTTCTTCACGTCGTCCAGCCAATTTTCCCACAGCGCGCCGGCATAGGCGAGGTCGGCCTCTTTCGCTTCGGGCGACTGGTCGGCGCGCAGGAAGGGTTCGACGGCGCTCTTGAACGTGCCGACGCGATAGATATGCGCCGTGACGCCCAGCCGGTCGAGCAGGCCCTTGTAATAAAGGCGCGATCCGCCCGGCCCGGCGATGGCGACGCCGCCGACGCCGTCGGCCCAGATTTCGCTGGCATGGGCCGCGACCTGATAGCTGTCGGTCGTATAGGCGGTGGCGAAGGCCAGCACGGGCTTGTTCTTCGCGCGCACTCTGTCGATGGCCTCGCCGACCTCGGCAAGCGAGACCTGTCCGCCGCCGAGGAAGCGGTCGAAATCGAGCACGACGGACGTGACGCGCTTGTCGTCGGCGGCGCTATCCAGCGCCTGGACGACGTCGCGGACGCGCAGTTCGCGCAGCACGTCGCTGCCCGACAGCGCCGTCAGCGTGTCGATGTCGGCGGGCTGTTCGGACAGGACGCCGTCGAACGCGATCAGCAGCGCGCCCTTGCCGACCGGCAGCGCGGCGTTGGGGCGGCCCGCGAGCAGGCCGAACAAGATGGTGAAGAACAGCAGCAGGAAAACAAGCGCCAGCCCGTCCTTGATCGCGACGAGCAGGCGCCAGACCTTGCGCGGAAAGCTGGCGCCGGATTGCGGCCTGTCCTCGCCGGGCAGCGGGCGGCGGAGCGGGATGGCCCAGGGTCCGGCGGAGTCGCGGGGCGGGCTGGCGGTCGGTTCGGTCATGCCGGCAAATTTAGGGTCGCGCCGGGCCGATGGCAATGGATGCTTCGCGGGGTTAAAGCCACCCCTGCTCGCGATACCAGCGCGCCGTGTCGGCGAGCGCGCGTTCGGTGTCGATCGCGGGCCGCCACACTTCGACCGGCGGGCACGCCCCTTTCGCCACCACCCAGTCGGGGTGCGCGATATAGCGGGCGCGGTCGGGGGTCAGCTTGGCGCGGTCCCGGCGCAGCAGCGGGTCGAGGCGCCCGCCCGCCTTCAACAGCGCGGGCGGAATGGTGAGCGTCGCGACGCGGTTTCGTCCCATCGCCCGGCCGATCGCGCGCGCGAAATCGCCGTGCGTCCAGCCGTCCGGGCGGCCATCGTCGGGTTCATAGATCGCGCCGATGCTCGCGTCCCGGTCGGCGGCGAGCGCGATCAGCAGGCGCGCCAATTCGTCGACAAGGATGACCGACAGCCGTCCGCGCGGCGCCGTGACGACGCCGCGCCGCGCCATGCGGAACAGGTCGCGCATCTCCGTATCGCCGGGACCGAAGACGGCGGGCGGGCGCACGATCGTCCAGGCCAGCCCGCTTGCGCGCACGACGCCTTCGGCGCCCTCCTTCGACCAGCCATAGTCGGACAGGCCCGGCTCGCGCGCCGCGAGCGAGGAGACATGGACGAAGCGCGCCACGCCCGCGCCGCGCGCCGCCGCGACGACATGCTCCGTCGCGATCCGGTTGCCCGCATCGAAGGCGGCGCGCGTCGGCACATTGACGACGCCCGCGATGTGCAGCAGCGCGTCGCTGCCCGCCACCATCCGGGCAAGGCTGTCCGTGTCGTCCAGCGCGCCCGCGATCCACGTCACGCCGGGGCGCTCTGGTTGCGGGCGCCGAGTCAATGCGCGGACATGCCAGCCGGCCTCCACGGCTTGCCGCAGCGTGGCGCCGCCGACGAAGCCGGTCGCGCCGGTCATGGCCAGCGTGCGCGTCACGATCAAATCCTCCCCGCTTGCGGGGAGGTGGCAGCGGCATGGCCGCTGACGGAGGGGGGCGGCGTCTTTTCACAACGCCGCCCAGGGACGCAGACCCCCTCCACCACCGCTTCGCGGCGGTCCCCCTCCCCGCAAGCGGGAAGGATCGGGACGGCGCCGCTCACAGCAACACCATATGGTCGCGGTGGACCATCGCGGCGCGGGGGGCATAGCCGAGCGCGGCCTCCTGCGCCTCGCGGCCCAGGCCCAGGATCGCCGCGGCGTCGGCGGTTGGATATTCGGACAGGCCGCGCGCGATGACGCGGCCGTCGGGATCGGCGATGTCGAGGATGTCGCCGCGCACGAAATCGCCCTCCGCTGCCGTCACGCCTGCCGCCAGCAGACTGGCGCCGCCCCGCAAGGCCTTGGCCGCGCCCGCGTCGATGCGCAGCCGGCCCTTGGCGGTCAGCCCGCCCGCCAGCCACGCCTTGCGCGCGCTCGCGCCCTTTTCGGCGGCGAACAGCGTGTGGCGCGCCTCGGTGGACAGCGGCCGGTCGATACGCCCCGACGCGATGGCGAGATGCGCGCCCGCCGCATTGGCGATGCGCGCCGCCGCGATCTTCGACACCATGCCGCCCGATCCCATGCCCGATGCGGAGCCGGTGTCGGCCATCGCCTCGATCCCGGCGTCGATGCGGTCGACGCGGGCGATGTGGCGCGCGCCGGGCAGCGCGGGGTTGCGGTCATAGAGACCGTCGATGTCGGACAGCAGGATCACGCCGCCTGCCGCCGCCGCCTGCGCGATGCGCGCGGCGAGCCGGTCGTTGTCGCCGAAACGGATCTCCTCGGTTGCAACGCTGTCATTCTCGTTGATGATCGGCACCACCCCCAGCGACAGCAGCCGGTCGAGCGTCGCGGCGGCGTTGAGATAGCGGCGGCGATGTTCGAGGTCGTCGAGCGTGACCAGCATCTGCGCGGCGGTCAGCGCCTCCGCGCCCAGCACGTCGGCCCAGACTTGCGACAGCACGATCTGGCCCGCCGCGGCGGCGGCCTGCGCATCCTCCAGGCTGGCGCGGCCGCCCTTGGCAAGGCCCAGCCGCCGCGCGCCGAGCGCGATCGCGCCCGACGAGACGACCGCCACCTCTTGCCCCTCGCGCCGCCGTGCGGCGATGTCGGCGGCGACGCCCGTCAGCCATTCGCGGCGCACGGCGCCGTCCGGATCGACGAGCAGGGCCGATCCGATCTTGACGATCAGCCGCGGGCAGGAGGCGGGAGGGAACAGCATGACACCGCCGATAGCGCGGCGAAGGCGGCGCGCCAACGCGAATATGGGCTTGCGGCCTGTGCGTTCGCTATCGTGCGCCCCCGAAGCTGTGGCTGAGCGCGATGCCCGCCGAAGGCTGGCTGCGCGTGCCGAAGGCGCGCGTGACGGGCGATGCGGCGGCGTCCCCGACCAGCCGCTGATAACCGGCAAAGGCGGCGACGCCCCATCGCGCGTCGAACTGATAGAGCAACCCGGCCGTCACCCCGACCGACTGCACGCCGCCACCGGGGGAAAAGGGCGTCAGGCCGGTGCGGGCCGCGACGTCGGGCGCCACGCCGAACCAGGCGCGATGATAGCGCCCGTCGCCGAA
>PHEM01000444.1:0-2128 GCA_002842935.1 Alphaproteobacteria bacterium HGW-Alphaproteobacteria-13
GGCGAGCCATTGCTCGATCCGCCGCGCCTTTTCCGCGCCATAGCAATTGGTTCCGTCGATCGCCGCCAGCCACGCCCCGTCCGCGCCGCGCCGATGGCGCGTCGCGACCACGCCGTCGAACCTCAGCGCTGCACCGATCGCCGCCGCATAGAATTCGGGCGCGGCCGTCGCGAGCAACAGGCGGTATCCCTCCGCACGGTCGCGTGCGATGGCCGCCGCCGCGCCGGGCGGAACGTCGGCGGGCACGCGCCACGCCGCAAAGCGGCGCGCCAGCGCGTCCGCGCGCGCGGCGGCTATCCGCGAACCCAGCATCAGGCGGATGGCGGCGGGCTTGAACGTGTCGCGGCCGAGCAGCCCCAGCCCCGTCCCCGCGAGCAGCAGCAGCAGGAACGGCAGCGCGAGCAGCCGCCACGGCGCCGTGCGCGCCGCCGCCCACAGCAGGAACAGCGTGAAGGTCGGCGTGCGCAGCACCGTGCGGTCGAGGTCATAGATGGCGATGCGGACGGGCGGCGGCGTCCCGGTCATGGCGCGCCGCCTTCGAACAGCTTCAGCCTGCGTCCCACGGCGCCCAGCGAGAGGCGATCGGCCAGCGGCAAGGCAAAACGCATCGACAGCCAGATCGCGGCCAGCGCGATCAGCGCGATCAGCGGCAGGGCGACCGGGTCGGGCAGGCGGCTGGCCAGCAGGGCGGCCGCCCCCGCGGCGGCGGCGATCGCCAGTCCGCGCGGCGCGACGCGATGGAACTGGCGGTCGAAGGGATGAAGCCTCTCGTTCATCGCAAGCTGGAGCATCGGAATCGCCGCCATCACGACAAGGCCGATGGAGGTGGCAAGCGTCACGCCGGTCAGCGCGCCGACATGCCCGACGATCAGCCAGCCTGCGCCGACCGCGACCGCGCAGCCCAAAAGGCTGGCGGTCAACTGGCGGTGAAAGGCCGAGATGGTTTGCAGGATCGGCGTCGATATGCCCAGCATGGCTTCCGCCGCGCGCGCGAACAGCAGGATGATCAGCGCCGCCTGCGCGCTTTGCGCCTGATCGCCGAACAGGCTGAGCAGCGACGCGCTGCCCGCCGCGAGCACCGCCGCCAACGGCAGCGCGATCGCCGTGATCATGCGCGTGGCATAGGCATAGATGTCGGCGACCTGCCCGCGGTCCTGACGCTCGGCGCTCGCGGCCAGCGGCGACATGACATAGGTGAAGGCCATGCGGACGAGCTGGACGACGCTCGACAGCTTGCGCGCGATGGTGAACAGCCCGGACGCCGCCGCGCCCGCCGCGCCGGGCAGCAGCAGGTTCAGGATCAGTGCGGGCGCGTCGCTGAACAGGCGGCCGATGATGTTCGACGGCAGCATCGACAGCCCGGCCCAAAAGGTGTTGCGTGCGGTGTCGCCGCCCCACGGACCGCGCCACAGGTCGGCGATGCAGTAATGGCGCATCAACAGGCGCACGCTGAGCGCCGCCGTGACGGCCAGCGAACAGAGATGGGCGATAAACAACCCCTTCAGGCCCAGGCCGCCCGCGAAGAACAGCACCGCGAACAACAGCCGCATGATCTGTTCCCAGACGATGCGCAGCCGGATCTCCGCGCCGAACACCATGCGCGCGCGCAGGGCGGAGGTCGCGATCTCGACGAAGGCCCACAGGGGAAGCGCCCAGACGAAGATGCGGATGGCGGGCGTGACGAGGTCCCGGTCCCTCGCCGCGACGTTGAGCAACGGCCCGAGCTGGGCGGCGAACAGGGCGATCAGCACGGCGGCGACGATGCAGGGGCCGACGCCGAAGATCATCGCGGTGCGCAGCGCCGCCGCCGCCTCGGCGTCGCTGGCCGATTGCGGCACGGTGCGCTGCATCGCGTTCGTCATGCCGAGGTCGAGGATATTCTCGATAAGGTTGATCGTCGCCCAGAGCACGGCATAGAGACCATAGCCCGCGAGTCCGAACATCAGGACGTAGAGCGGCTGGGCAACGATTTCGACCACTGCGCCGAGCCGGGCGAGCAGCGTCGTGCCGATTCCGCGCGCCACATGGCGGCTGGTCACGGCGGGGGGGGCGGCCTCTTCGCTCATCGCCCGCCGTCCTAGCGGCTTGGACGCGCCATCGCCAGCGGCATTCGCGCTTTTGGCCATCA
>PHEM01000444.1:2188-3949 GCA_002842935.1 Alphaproteobacteria bacterium HGW-Alphaproteobacteria-13
CGAACCCGCAACTGCATCAGGGAACGAGAGACATGGCCGAATTCCGCCTGCCCAAGAACAGCCGTCCGCAAAAGAACGGCAATGTCCACAAGGCCGAGGGCGCGACCAACGTCCGAAAGTTCAAGGTCTATCGCTATGATCCCGAAAGCGGGCAGAATCCCCGCTTCGACACGTTCGAGATCGACACGGACACGTGCGGCCCGATGGTGCTCGACGCGCTGATCAAGATGAAGAGCGAGCAGGACGCCTCGCTGACCTTCCGCCGCTCGTGCCGCGAGGGCATTTGCGGCAGCTGTTCGATGAACATGAACGGCAAGAACGGTCTCGCCTGCACGACCGCGATCGAGGATCTGAAGGGCGACGTCACCATCACGCCGCTGCCCGCGATGGACGTGATCAAGGACCTCGTCCCCGACTTCACGCATTTCTATGCCCAGTACGCGTCGATCGAGCCGTGGCTGAAGACCAAATCGACGACGCCCAGCGGCAAGGAACGGCTGCAAAGCCCCGCCGAGCGCGAAAAGCTCGACGGGCTTTACGAGTGCATCCTGTGCGCCTGCTGCTCGACGAGCTGCCCCAGCTATTGGTGGAACAGCGACAAGTTCCTGGGTCCGGCGATCCTGCTGCAAGCCTATCGCTGGCTGGCCGACAGCCGCGACGAATATACCGGCGAGCGGCTCGACGATCTGGAGGATCCGTTCCGCCTCTATCGCTGCCACACGATCATGAACTGCGCCAACGCCTGCCCCAAGGGTCTCAGCCCCGCGCGTGCGATCGCGGAGATCAAGAAGCTGGAAGCCGAACGGCAGGTCTGACCAGCGGCATGGACGATGGTATCGAGGAGCCGAAGCGTCGCGAGAATTTCTCCGTCGAAGAACTGACGGACGGCTGGGTCAGCTGGAACCTCAGCGATCCGGGGCGCTTCAACAGCTTTATCGAGCCGCTGACGGTCCGTCTTGAATCGCCGACGCCCGATGGCCGCCCGCGCGCCCGCGTGCGGATGCTGCCGCAGCAGCGGCACAGCAATCTGGGCAACAATGTCCATGGCGCCGTGACGCTGGCGCTTGTCGATGTCTCGCTGTTCGCGGCGGCGCACCAGTTCGGTTCGCTCGATGCCGGCCATTCGGTGACGCTGGACCTTTCGTCGCAATTCGTCGGCGGGGGGCGCATCGGCGAACCGCTCGATGCCATGGTGGAACTGGTGCGCGAGACGGGGCGGCTGATCTTCCTGCGCGGGCTGGTCGTACAGGGCGAAGACGACAGTCATATCGTGCTCAGCTTTGCGGCGACGATCCGCAAGGCGAGCCGGACGTGACAGGCGTCCTTGCCGCCTATGACGCGCTCGTCGCGGGCGGCGAACTCAAACCCGACACCGAACAGCGCGCTGCCGCCGCGCGGCTGAACCGCCTGCAAGAGGAGCTGGAGGCATCCCCCCGGCGTGGCAGCCTGCTCTGGCGCATCGCGGGCCGCAAGCCCGCGCCGCCGCGCGGCCTTTACCTCTGGGGCGCGGTCGGTCGCGGCAAGTCGATGCTGATGGACCTTTTCTATGATCAGCTTCGCATCGAACGAAAGCGGCGCGTCCATTTCCATGCCTTCATGCAGGATGTGCACGCCCGGATGCGCGAGGTCCGCAAGAGTGAAAGCGGCGACCCGATCCCGCAGGTCGCGGCGGCGCTGGCGGAGAATGTCCGCTGCCTCGCCTTTGACGAGATGGTGGTGAACAACAGCGCCGACGCGATGATCCTGTCGCGCCTGTTCACG
>PHEM01000444.1:3964-6268 GCA_002842935.1 Alphaproteobacteria bacterium HGW-Alphaproteobacteria-13
CCCGCCGATCTCTATAAGGACGGGCTGAACCGCGAGCATTTCCTGCCCTTCATCGCGCTGATCGAGGATCGGCTGGACGTGATGAGCCTCAACGGCCCGACCGACTATCGCCGCCACCGGCTCGGCGACGGGCGGCGCTGGTTCGTGCCCGCCGACGCGGCGGCGACCGAGGCGTTGTCGGCGGCCTTCTTCCGCCTCACCGACTATCCGCCGGAGGACCGCGCGCATGTGCCCTCGCTCGACCTCGACGTCGGCGGCGGGCGCATCCTGCATGTGCCCAAGGCGCTGAAGGGCGTCGGTGTCTTTTCCTTCAGGCGATTGTGCGGCGAGGCGCGGGGGGCGCCCGACTATCTGGCGGTCGCGCGCCATTTCCACGCCGTGATCATCGTCGGCATTCCTCGCATGGGTCCCGAAAACCGCAACGAGGCGGCGCGCTTCGTCACGCTGATCGACGCGCTGTACGAATATAAGGTCAAGCTGCTGGCGAGCGCGGCGGCGGAGCCGGACCAGCTCTATGTCGCGGGCGACGGCGCGTTCGAATTCGAACGCACGGCCAGCCGCCTCGCGGAGATGCAGTCGGACGATTATCTGGCGCTGGGGCATGGGACCGAGGCGTAAGATACCTCAAGCCATAACCTGACCGCATCCCCGAGCGAAGACGAGGGGCATAGCCGAGCGAAGTCGAGGCAGCGACGGTGCGGGTTCTCGCTCCGCTCGAACAAGCCCCTCGGCTTCGCTCGGGGATGCGGTCGGATCATCCTGCGCCGCGGCCCCTCACGCCAGCGCCAGCAATATCCCCGTCAATATCTTGCCCCACCGCGACGAATGGACGGTCGCATAGATGACGTTGCGCACATAGCGGACTTCATAGGCGAGGTGGCCGATGGCCTGTTCGGCGACGCGCCGGGCCGTGCGCAGGGGCCTCGGCGCGGCGACGTGGATGCGGCCGGGGCGCGGCGGCGGCGCGGGCAGCGTCGCGAAGCCGCCGGTCGAAACGCGTGGGTCGTCGGCGACGGCGCGGCACAGCGCCTCCATGCGGGCGATGGCGAGGCGGTTGGGAACGGCGCGGTCGCGGCTCAGCAATTCGAAACTGTGGCTGAAGGCCGAAAACTGGATCGCCCCGCTCGCCGCCGTATGGTCGAGCGCCTCGCGCATTTCCTCTTCGGACATGGCGCAAAGCTGCGCGGGGCGGAATCGGTTGGTGCGGTCCATCAACCCGCTGACGGGCACTTCGCACACGCCCTGATGAATCCGCATGCCGAGGTTGCCGGGGTCGAGCGAGATGTCGCAGCCATGCCCCTGCCATGCGCCGTTGAAACTGCTGTCGAAACGAAAGCCCAGACCGGCGACGGCGCGCAGCGTGTCGTCGTTGGCGCCGAAATTCCCGGCGCGAAAGGCGACGGGTCGCGGGGCGCCCGCGCCCACCAATATGTCGCGGGCCAGCGCGATCAGCCGCTTCTGCACGGGCAGCGGAAAGTCGCCGATATTGCGTCCCGTCAGTTTGCCGGCGGGCTTGAAGCGCGCGAATTGCAGCCATTCGGTATGGATGTGAAGCTGAACCTCGTGCCCGCGTTCCAGGATCGGCTGGACGATCGCGTCGATGATCTGCGGCCCATAGACGAGCGCAGGCATCGGATCGACGAAATAGACCCCCTTCAGCCCATAGCGGTCGAGCATGTCCATCTGGAAGAAAATGCCGAAATCGCCGTCGCGGCAGCGGCCGAGAATCGAGCTTTCGAAATTGGCGCGCGCGTCCAGCCCCCGTTGATAGAGACCGGCCGACAATTCGGTGTCAAAACTGATGATCGCGCGCGTCACTCGACACTTCTAGCAAATGGGCGGATAAGCAGGGGTTAATAAGGGATTGCGGCAAGGGCCACTTCTGCTTCGGCGAAAGGTCGGGCCAGCAATCAAATGTAACTATTGCTGCTGCGAACTATTAGCAAAAAAAGCCTGTTTTTCCGCCTTTTCGTTGTTGTTTCGTCAAGGGAATCGGCGTAGGGCCGTCGCCAGTCTTGGGACCGGAACGGGGCTTCAAGCCCGTGCCCCGCCGGTCTGTCACGCCTTGCCGGGCTTGACAGGAAGGGAGTGCCGCGCGCCATGGGACGCAAGAAGATCGCATTGATCGGAGCCGGGAATATCGGCGGGACGCTGGCGTTGCTCGCCGCGCAGAAGGAACTCGGCGACGTCGTGCTGTTCGACGTGGTCGAAGGCGTGCCGCAGGGCAAGGCGCTGGACCTATCGCAGGTCGGCCCGATCGCGGGCTTCGACGCGAAGATCACCGGCACCAATGATTACAAGGAT
>PHEM01000445.1 GCA_002842935.1 Alphaproteobacteria bacterium HGW-Alphaproteobacteria-13
CGTCGGCCGCGGACCAGCCGTCGGCGCTCCCGGCGCGGCCCCCGTCGGCGCGGTCGCAGGACACCCACGGGCTGCCTGCGTACCGCACCCGGGCGGCCCGCTCTATCTCAGCCGCTTCGCCGCGGACGGCGGCGGCAGCCCCCTTCCCGCCGCGACAGCGCCGGAGCATCCCGCCTTTGCCGCGCTGGCCGACTGGGCGCGCGGCGCCGATGGCGGCATCGCGCGCATCGTCGATGCCTATCGCGGCCAATCGCGGCTCGGCCTGGAAATCGAGCTGCCCGGCCCAGTGGGCGAGCGCAATCTCTACAGCCTCCATCCGCGCGGGAACATCGCGATGCTCGCCCGCAGCGAGGCGGGTTTCTGGAACCAGCTGGCAGCGATCCTGGCGACCGGCAATCGCGCCGTGATCGTCGCGGACAGCGTCGCGGCGGACACGGCCGCGCTTCCGGCGGCGGCCGCGGCGCGCCTCGTCCACACGGCGCATGACCTCGGCACCGTCGCGGACATCAACACCGCCCTGATCGAGGGCGGCGCGGAAGAGGTCGCGCGCGCGACCGCGATACTCGCCGCGCGCCGGGGCGCCATCGTGACGCCGCACGCGGTCGAGTCCTCCGGCGAGCTCGAGCTGCCCCCGGGCGCCTTCACGCGGAAGATGCTCCACGCCACCGTCACGACGCCGCATGGCCGGCTGCTCTTTGCCACGACCCATCTGGACCATCTGGACGAGGCGACCCGCTCCCTGCAGATCCAGGCGGTCCTGGACGAACTGGAGTCCCTCGGCGGCGCCCTGCCGGACGTGGTGCTCACCGGGGACTTCAACGAAGGCCCCGACGGCGGAGTCCACCTGCGCATGACCACCGCGTCCTTCTCCGACCTTTGGCAGGCGCTGCACCCCGGCGACAACGGATTCACCTACCCCGCGCCGCAGCCGTCCATCCGCATCGATTACGTGTGGCTCAAGGCCGGCCTGCTGCCGGAACGGATTCAACAGATTCTCGATGTGGTGGTGCAAGGCGTCACCGGTTCGGATCACTTCGGGCTGTGGGGCTTGTTCCGGCTTTGATCCATCGCGGGCAGGCGAACCCTGACCGCACGACCTCGACAGGAGTCGACCAATGAGCCTGACCTGGAAACATCCCATTCTCTGGATCATCGCCTGGATGGTGCCGGCGTTTTCCGCGCAGGCCGCCGAATACGACGCAGACCCCGACACATACAGGACCCTCCTGCCCACCCTGCAGCCCGGCGACGTCCTGAACCTGCAGGCGGGCACCTATCCGACCCTGCTCAACATCTCTGGTCTCAACGGGACCGCTTCGGACTGGATCATCATCCGGGGACCCTCCACGGGAGCGCCGGCTGTCTTCACCGCCGATCCCGGCCCTTGCTGCAACACTGTTGAAATCCGCAATTCCAGTTATGTCGCCCTGGAGAACCTCACCATCGACGGAAACGGCGTCGATGGCGCCTTCGGGATCAGCGCCAAGGACGGCACCTCCAATCTCGTCCATCACATCCGCATCGAGGGCTGCACCCTGATCAACCACGACGCCTCGCAACAGACCGTGGCGGTCTCCACCAAGACCCCGACCTGGGGATGGATCTTCCGGCGCAACAAGATCCTGCAGGCCGGCACCGGCCTTTATCTCGGCAACTCCGACGGCACCTCCCCGTTCGTCGCCGGCGTCATCGAGGAGAACCTCTTCGTGGACACCCTCGGTTACAACATGCAGATCAAATGGCAGCAGCCGCGCCCGACGGTGGAAGGAATGCCCACGGGTCCGTCCTCGACCCTGATCCGGAACAACGTCTTCATCAAGGCGGACCGGCCCAGCCCCGACGGCGACCGGCCCAACGTGCTCGTGGGCGGCTTCCCCGACAGCGGCGCGGGTGCTGAAGACCTCTATGAAATCTACGGCAACTTCTTCTTCCACAATCCGCGGGAGGCTCTGTTGCAGGCCTCTGGCCGCGTGGCGATCCATGACAACGTGTTCGTCGACACCGCCGGGACGGCCGTCGTCCTCCAGAACCACGATCTGCCGCTGCGCCTGGCCCACGTGTACAACAACACGATCTACGGCGCCGCCTTCGGCCTCAGCGTCGGCGGCACCATGGACCAGGGCGTGATCGTGGTGGGCAACCTGGTGTTCGCCGACACCGGGCTCTCGGGAACCCCCACAACCGTCGCCGACAACCTCTTCGCCACGGTCACCGAGGCCGCGACGTACGTCGCCGTCCCTTCACTGGAGTTGGGCAGCATGGACTTCTATCCGCTGCCGGGAACCTGTGAAGGGACGCCGC
>PHEM01000446.1 GCA_002842935.1 Alphaproteobacteria bacterium HGW-Alphaproteobacteria-13
CTTATGGCGCGGCGGTCGTGGTCATGGCGTTCGACGAGACCGGGCAGGCCGACACCAAGGCGCGCAAGATCGAGATTTGCGAGCGCGCTTACAAGCTGCTCACGGGCATCGGCTTCCCGCCCGAGGACATCATCTTCGACCCCAATATCTTCGCCATCGCGACGGGGCTGGAAGAGCATGACAATTATGCCGTCGATTTCATCGAGGCCGTGAAGATCCTGCGCCGCAGCTGCCCGCACGCCCATTTCTCGGGCGGGCTGTCCAACCTGTCCTTCGGCTTTCGCGGCAACGAGACGGTGCGCCGGGCGATGCACAGCGTGTTCCTTTACCATGCGATTCCCGCCGGACTCGACATGGCGATCGTCAATGCGGGGCAACTCGACGTCTATGACACGATCGACCCGGAACTGCGCGACGCGTGCGAGGACGTCATCCTCAACCGCAAGACGGCGGGCGAGGAGGAAAGCCCGACCGAGCGGCTGATCGCCATCGCCGAACGCTATAAAGGCAAGGATGCCGCGCAGGAAAAGGCCGCCGAGGAATGGCGCGGCTGGGAGGTGCGCAAGCGGCTCGAACATGCGCTGGTCAAGGGCATCGACGCCCATGTCGTCGACGACACCGAAGAGATGCGTCTCGCCATGGACCGCCCCATCGAAGTGATCGAAGGACCGCTGATGGACGGCATGAACGTCGTCGGCGACCTGTTCGGGTCGGGCAAGATGTTCCTGCCGCAAGTCGTGAAATCGGCGCGTGTGATGAAAAAGGCGGTCGCGCACCTGCTGCCCTTCATCGAGGCAGAGAAACAGCCGGGCGCGAAAGGCAAGGGCAAGGTCGTGATGGCGACCGTCAAGGGCGACGTCCACGACATTGGCAAGAACATCGTCGGCGTCGTGCTCCAGTGCAACGGCTTCGAGATCGTCGACCTAGGCGTGATGGTGCCCTGGTCGCGGATATTGGAGGCGGCGAACGAGAATGACGCCGACATGATCGGCCTCAGCGGCCTGATCACCCCCTCGCTCGACGAGATGGTGACGGTGGCGGAAGAGATGCAGCGCGCGGGGATGTCCATGCCGCTGCTGATCGGCGGCGCGACGACCAGCCGGGTCCACACCGCGCTGCGCATCGACCCCGCCTATCAGGGACCCGTGCTGCACGTTCTCGATGCGAGCCGCGCGGTCGGGGTGGCGACGGCGCTGGTCAGCGACACGGGCCGCGACGCCTATGTGCAGGGGTATAAGGACGATTATGCCCATATCCGCGACGTGCGCGCGAACAAGGGGCAGAGCGCGCTGATCCCGATCGAGGACGCGCGCGCCAACGGCTTCCGGATCGACGAGCATATCCGGCCTTTCCCGCCCGAAAAGCCCGGCGTCCATGCTTTCGACAATTGGGATCTTGGCGAACTGGTCGAATGGTTCGACTGGACGCCTTTCTTTCGCGCGTGGGAACTGGCGGGCGTCTATCCCGCGATCCTCGACGACGCGGTGGTCGGCGAAAGCGCGCGCGGCCTGTTCGCCGACGCGCAGGCGATGCTGGCGAAGATCGTCGGCGAAGGCTGGCTCCACGCGCGCGGCGTCGCGGGACTATGGCCGTGCCGCCGTGAAGGCGACGATGTCATCATCCATCTGGAGGAAGAGGAATGCCATATCCGCGTTCCCTTCCTGCGCCAGCAGATCGCCAAGCGCGAGGGGCGTCCGAACATGTGCCTCGCCGACTTCGTCAGCCATGACGGCGACTGGATCGGCGGATTTTCGGTCGCGATCCACGGCATCGAGCCGCATCTCGCGCGCTTCAAGGCCGCGCACGACGATTATAGCGACATCCTGCTGAAGGCGCTCGCCGACCGCTTCGCCGAGGCCTTTGCCGAACGGCTGCACGCGCATGTCCGCACGGATTTGTGGGGCTATGCGCCCGGCGAGCAATTGACGCCGGAGGCGATCATCAAGGAGGAATATCGCGGCATCCGCCCCGCGCCCGGCTATCCGGCCTGCCCGGACCACAGCCTGAAGCCGATCCTGTTCGAGTTGCTCGACGCGGGGAATAATTCGGGCGCGACGCTGACCGACCATTTCGCGATGCTGCCGACGGCGGCGGTGTCGGGATTCTATTTCGGTCATCCCGACGCCAGCTATTTCGGCGTCGCGCGCGTCGGCGAGGACCAGCTCGCCGACTATGCCGGACGGCGCGGCGTGGATATGGCGACGGCGACGCGCTGGCTGCGGCCGAACCTGGATTGATACACGTCGTCCCCGCGCAGGCGGGGACCGCTGGCGGTTTACACAGCAATGAAGGAAAAGGCCG
>PHEM01000042.1 GCA_002842935.1 Alphaproteobacteria bacterium HGW-Alphaproteobacteria-13
AGGCCCGCCGTTGCCGCCAGTTCGTCGACATCGAATTCCTGCCGCCCATGCGTGCCGATATAGTCGAGCGTGAGGCGCTGTTGAGCACTGGTCAGTCCGCCCGCAATCGAAGGCTGCGCCGTTCCGCCTGCGCCGAAACACGCCAGCAGGTGAATGACAAGCAGAGTGGCAATGGCCTCGGCACAGGCCCGGAGGTGATGCCCTTTTGCGCCGATTTTGCCGCAAAGTGCCGTGCAGAGGCTTTGCACGAGCGCGTCGCTGAGCGCGGCCTGGGGGCGCAGGCGTGGCGCATCGCCTTTGAACTGCTTGCGCACGATGCGATCCACAAAGTCTGGTGTGAAAGTAATAATCACCGCCCGCTGTTCTCCCTCCCATGTCACTTCCATCGGCGTATGTGGGGGCATGAGATGAAACTGGCCTGCCTCGACGCGATGACGGGCAGGTCGTAATTCATACGGCCAGCGCCAATCGATCTCGAAGGGTTCGTCCTCATGCATAATCAGGGTGGCTTGCGGAGAGACAAGGCGCGCGCCTTGCGGATTGGGATGGAACAGGTAGCGGTTGATCACTGCGGCCGGATTAACAAAACGCCCGAGAAGCTCCGCGAAAGGCGATGGCGCGTTCGCGGAAAAATCGATCATAAAAACATCTGACATAACACCCCCATGAATGCATCAATCCACTTGGGCAGGCCGCCCGTAATATGCCAGGCAACCTGTCCTCCAGGATCGAAGTCTACTTATGAAATCATGGCACGAATACGGCCATTGTGAGGAAATATCTGATAACAACTGTCTGATTTACTTAAAATTATTTGAATACTTCGTGGCGCAATTTCAAAAGCTGTGACCCTTTCGCAAAAGCGCGCGGTCCGTTCGGTATCGATAATCATCGATAGAGCGGACGGAAACCACACCAAGGCCAACAAGCATTCTTCCGTCTGCTGATGATAGTCACGGCAAGGAGGAATGCTGCCATGTCTGAGGAGAAACCCGAACCGGGCATAAGTCCAAGCGCCGACTGGCGCGAACCCGCCCACTATAATCCGTTACTTAACGGCGACCGGCATTACTGGGCGGGCGAGTGGCTGCGCCGGAACCCGGCGTTCCTCGCCGACCTGCGGGAAGCCCGATGCAGCCCGCCCGATGAATCCGGACACATCCTTTGCGATCAGGATTGCCGATTGGCCCGATGGGGCGTGCGTTGTTGCCGGATCGATGGCGAGGCGGTGTTCTTCTGGCTACCGGAATGCAATCCGCTGGTCTTGCAGGTAGAAGCCAAACCGCACGTTGACCCAGGCAGCACCTTCGATTGTCGCCAATGCCCTTTGTTCCGCGCCGTCGTACGCGGCGATGACGGCCAGCATCTTTTATTCAGCGACGGCACGCGGCATCTGCAACTCGCGGTGATAGAGGGCGATGCGCTCACCGGTCCGGCACTGCTCAGTTGCACGCTTTGCGGCCTCAAGGACTTCGAGACCAAACCGCTGCCCCTACAGCGCCTGTGCCGCCTGGCGCGCAGCGGACGATTGCTCAAATCCCTTTACCCACCCGAACGCCGCGCCCGCCGCTGGACCCTGATGCTCCGCGCCTTTGACGGGGCGGTGTTCGGGGCCAGCCAGCGTGACATCGCGGCGGTGCTGTTCGGGGATCGGGCGGTCCGGGAGGATTGGGAGGCAGGTTTCCTGCGTACCCGCATCCAGCGCCTGCTCTCCGGCGCGAGGACCATGGTGCGGGGCGGCTACCGACGGCTGCTGGACCCAGAGGAAAAGGGACGTCCCGGGCGGTGAAGGGCTGACAGCCAGAGAGAGGGTTGGTCGGCCCGGAACCAGAAAAAAGGAGACTTCCCATGTTTCAACTTGTCAAAGGCAGTGCCGTCATCGGCATTCTGTTTTTCGCCCTGGTGTCCTTCTGGCCTGCGCTCGATAGTGAGCACAAAGGCCCGGCCCGCGTTATCGATGCAGATATGATCGAGATCGATGGAAAAAGGTACCGCCTCTATGGCGTTGATGCCATGGAGATCGACGAGATCTGCCATCGCCGCGACGGTGCCGCATGGCCCTGCGGCAAAGAGGCTGCCGTCGCGCTCGCCAAATTCCTTGAAGGCCGCACGGTCAATTGCGACGTCTGGCAGGGCAATACCCGCGATGCCTATGGCCGCTTCATCTCGATCTGCTACGTGGGCAGCGACAATCTTTCAGCCTGGGTCGCCAATGAGGGCTGGGCCATCGCCGACCGCGATGCCAATCGCCTCTACAACTACACCAGCCAGGAAGGCATGGCGAAGTTCTTGGCGCGTGGCATCTGGGACGGCACATTCGATCCGCCCGCCGAATGGCGGCAAGAACATCCAAAAATGGGGCAGCAGGCGGAAGAGCGGCCATGACCGCGCTGTTTCCGCCGCCCGCCGATACATCCACCATCAAGCTGCGCGTGCTGTCGCTCGGCGCCGGGGTGCAGTCGACCACGCTGGCGCTGATGGCCGCCCATGGCGAGATCGGGCCGATGCCCGATTGCGCCATTTTCGCCGATACTGGCTGGGAACCGCAGGCGATTTATGAGCATCTTGCATGGCTGACGTCGCCAAATGTCTTACCCTTTCCGGTGCATATCGTCTCGGATGGCAACATCCGCGAGGGGCTCGTCCGTGGCGCGCAGGGCGAGCGCTGGGCCTCGATCCCCGCCTTCACCAAATCCGCATCGGGCACGGTCGGCATGATCCGCCGGCAAGGCACGAAGGAACTCAAAATCGTGCCGATCTGCCGCAAGGTGCGCGAACTTATTGGCCTCGCAGGCAAACGCTCGCCAAATCATCCGGTCGTCGAGCAGTGGATCGGCATTTCGTTCGATGAGGTCGTGCGCATGAAAATGTCGGTGGAGCCGTGGCAGGTGAACCGTTTTCCGCTCATTGAGATGGGCATGACACGCCGCGACTGCTTGCGATGGCTGGAGCGGAACGGCTATCCCGCACCGCCGAAGAGTTCCTGTATCGGTTGTCCCTATCACAGCGACAGTCTATGGCGGCAGATGCGCGAGGAGGATCCAGATGCCTGGGACGATGCCGTCGTCATCGACCGCATGATCCGCACTGGTTTTCGCAATCTGCGCGGCGAGGTCTTCCTGCACCGTTCCTGCCTGCCGCTCGACGAGGCCGACCTCGACACACTGGCGGACAAAGGGCAGCTCGATCTCTTCGCTGACGAATGCGATGGCATGTGCGGCGTGTAAGCGTGTCCCGTCTCGTCGCTGCGGTTAAATTGACGCTTTGGGTGTGGAACGGATGTTCTGGAACGCCGATGGTCAAATTGCAGGTTCTTGGCGAAGGTTCCCGGCCTCCAGATGAAAATTCCAATTGACTGGGTTACATGTATAGTCGATTTCTTCAGCAGAAAGCGCGGGAGAAGTGCATGAGCATTTACAATAGTAGAAACTTCCGTGCCTATCCGCTTGACGCATACACCCACTACATCTAGTGTCGACCCTGTGGCGCGCGCCTGACTTTTTGAGCGGTTTGGCGTCACCCAAAGCGGTTGTGAAGGGTGGGGATTGTGGACGTTTTCGACCGCAACAAGCTGCCGTTCGCGAAATCCCTTCCCGAGTTTCAGCGACTTTTCCCGGATGATGGCGCTTGCGCAGCGTGGCTTGAAAAGGCTCGCTGGCCTGAAGGGTTTGCATGCCCACGCTGTGGCGTCGTCGGAGATCCGTTCCGTTTCACCACGCGGCCAGGCATCCTGATGTGCCGCTCGTGTCGCCGTCAGACCGGCCTGATGGTCGGCACGGCCATGGAACGAAGCCACATCCCGCTCAGCGTCTGGTTCTGGGCTGCCTACCTGATTGCAAGTCAGACCACCTGCATGTCTGCGGTCCAGTTGCAGCGCCAGCTTGGTTTGACCCGGTACGAGACTGCCTTTGGCCTGCTCCACAAACTGCGCGCCGCGATGGTGCGCCCCGATCAGGATCGGATCGGCGGGCAGAGCGGCCAGCATGTCGAGGTCGATGAAACCTGGATCGGCGGACGCACGCGGGGCGAAGGCCGGGGGATCCACCACAAAACGCTGGTGGTCGCCGCCGTCGAAGTTCGGCATCGGGAACCCGGCACGGCACAGGACCGCCGCCGCAACGGGCGCTATGCCGGAAGGGTTCGATTGGCCATCGGGGCAGATCGCAGTGCTGCTGCCCTTGGTGGCTTCGTACAGAGCGCGGTCGAACCGGGAACGCTGGTCATCACAGATGATTGGAGCGGCTATAGCGGGTTGCAGGGCAACGGTTACGACCATCACGCTATCGCCCAGTGTGGCGACCCGGAGGTGTCCGAAGAGTTCCTGCCCATTGTCCATTTGGTGTTCTCAAACCTCAAAGCGTGGCTCAACGGCATCCATCACGGCGTCAGCGCCAAGCATTTGCAAGCCTACCTCAACGAGTTCACTTTCCGCTTCAATCGACGCTTCTACCCGTTCAACGCCTTCCGATCCCTCATCGGCATCGCCACCGACATCGAGGCGCCGACCTTTGCCGAACTCTACTCAGGCCAATGGATCCATAACACCATATCTAGTGGGTGTATGCCTTAAGCGGATAGGCACGATTCGAAGGTCGACCCGCGAAGGCTATCGGGCTGCTCGGAACAGCAGTCACAATCGGCGTTGGCATTTGGCAAATCTGGCTTTGGATCAGTGAAATGGGCGCGCACCCAACATAGTTCGATGGCCTGTTGTGGGTCAAAACCGGTATGCCGTCTCGGGTGCCAAGCGTGTGGTTTTGACCACCTGCGGTAGGCGACAGGTCCTGGAGAGTAAGAGGAATTTGGTTTTTCCATGAACGGGTTGGAAGGGGAAAGAAGGCTTTCTCCGCCCGTTCTGGAGAAACCGACATGGCAAACCCCAAGAAAATCACCTTGTCCCAGTCCCGGGACATTCCCTTCAACAAGCTGGTGCTCTCAAGCCGCAACGTGCGCCGCGTGCAGGCAGGCGTGTCGATTGAGGATCTGGCAGAGGACATCGCCCGGCGCACGCTACTGCAATCCCTGAGCGTGCGGCCTATCCCCGGTGAGGACGATCAGCCCACGGACCAATATGAGGTACAGGCGGGTGGGCGCCGGTACCGGGCGCTTGAACTGCTGATCAAGCAGAAGCGCCTCAATAAAACCGCGCCTATCCCCTGCGTCATCCGCGAAGACGGCATTCTCGAAGAGGATTCGCTGGCCGAGAACGTCCAGCGGCAGGCGCTCCATCCGCTCGACCAGTTCCGCGCGTTTCAGTCCCTGAAAGATCAGGGCCTTGGCGACGAGGAGATCGCCGCGCGCTTTTTCGTGACGCCGCAAATCGTCAAGCAGCGGCTGAAGCTGGCGTCCGTGTCGCCGAAGCTGCTCGACATCTATGCGACCGACGAGATGACGCTCGAACAGCTCATGGCTTTCACGATCTCGGGCGATCCTGCCCGGCAGGAACAGGTCTGGGAAACGGTCAAGCGTGGCTACAATGATGCGCCCTATTACATCAAGAAGCTGCTGACCGAGAACACCGTTGCTGCTCGCGACAAGCGAGCCCTGTTTATCGGCATCAATGCCTATGACGCCGCGGGTGGCGTCGTGCTGCGCGATCTGTTTTCGCAGAACGATGATGGCTGGTTGCAGGACGTGGCGCTCCTGGAACGCCTGGTCGCCGCGAAGCTGACCAGTGAAGCTGAGACGATCAAGGCGGAAAGCTGGCGCTGGGTCCAGATCGCCCAGGACTTCCCCTATGGGCATACTGGCGGTTTGCGTCGTGTCATGGGCGAAATGCAGCCGCTGTCGGATGAGGAACAAGCAAAGCGCGAAGCCCTGCGCGACGAAATGGCGGAAATTGAAGAACGCTATTCGGATACCGACGAGGAGCTTCCCGAAGAAGTTGACCGGCGGCTTGCTGAGATCGAGGCTGAACTCGACGGTTTCGAAGATCGGCCCGTCACCTACGATCCCGCCGAAATCGCTCGCGCGGGCGCGTTCGTCAGCATCGACGGCGACGGTCGGCTCAAGGCCGAACGCGGCTATGTCCGGCCCGAGGACGAGGCGCAGAATGAGGCTGATGGCGAAGCAGCCGACGCCTTCGTCCGCGATCATGTCGAAATCGTCCATGTCGGTGCAGACGGCGAGACCCGGCAGGTCGATCCGGTCACGGCGCTATCCGGTAATGGACACCCCGCCGAGGAGGAGGAAGACGGTATCAAGCCGCTGTCCGACCGGCTGGTGATGGAATTGACCGCGCACCGCACGCTCGCCTTGCGCGATGCGTTGGCGGGCGACCCGGACATCGCCTTCATCGCCCTATTGCATGGGTTGGCGCTCCAGACCTTCTATCGCTACGCCACCGATAGCTGCCTGGAGATCACAGGCAAGAGCAGCGGCTTTTCCGTACAGGGACCAGACCTGAAGGAATGCCCATCGGCAAAGGCTATTGAGGACCGCCAGATCAATTGGGAAAAACAGCTTCCCGACGAACCTGATCTGCTCTGGGAGTTCCTCTGCGGCATCGACCATGATAGCCGCATGGCGCTTTTTGCTCATTGCGCCTCGCTCACCGTCAACGCCCTGCATGAGCCCTGGAACCGGGCACAGGGCCGCCGGCGCCATGCCGACCAGCTCGCCTGCGCCCTGTCGCTCGACATGTCCGCCGCCGGGTGGAAGCCGACCGCTGAGAATTACCTGAACCGGGTGCCCAAGGCGCGCATCCTGGAGGCAGTGACGGAAGCCAAGGGCGATGCTGCGGCCGAACTGATCGATCATCTGAAGAAATCGGACATGGCCGAACAGGCCGAGCGACTGCTTGAAGGCACCGGCTGGCTGCCGGAACCGCTGAGGACGTCCGGTGTCGAGTCCATGAATGCGCCGAATACGGACGAACCGGAGGTGTCGGAGGCGGATGTTTCCGCGGCGGCCCTGCCGGAATTCCTCACCGCCGCCGAGTGAACCTTCCGTCAATTCCTATCCATCACGGCCCGGCCCCGCGCGGCACAGTCTGCGCAAATCAAAAGAAGGGCCGGGCCTTTCATTTATGGAGGCTCATATGCCGACCGTCATTGAAACCACCGTCTTCACCTTCGATGAGCTGTCAGACGCCGCCAAGGAACGCGCCCGCGAATGGTATCGGATCAGCAACCTCGATTACGATTGGTGGGATTGCACTTACGATGATTTCTCCACCATTTGCGAAATCCTCGGCATCGAGCTTGCAACCCATCCTGTCCGGCTGATGGGCGGCGGGACGCGGCAAAAGCCCTGTATCCAATTCCGAGGTTTCTGGAGCCAGGGCGATGGGGCCTCTTTTGAGGGCCGGTGGCAACATGCCAAGGGCAGCGTGGCGAAGATCAAAGCCTATGCACCGAAAGACGCCGAACTGCACGATATCGCCGCGCGCCTGAACGCGATTCAGCGGCGCAATTTCTATCAGCTCTACGCCATCATCACCCAGCGCGGCCATTATTGCCACGAGAACACCATGCAATTCGATGTGCGCCGCGATGATGCTGAGGCGACCGCCGATGCCGAGGACATCATTACTGGTGCCATGCGTGATCTTGCCCGCTGGCTCTATGCGCGGCTGGAGACGGAATACGAATTCCTCAACTCCGACGAGATGGTTGAGGAAAGCATCACCGCCAATGCCTACACCTTCACCTGTAGCGGCGGGCGGTTCGGGTGAAAGTGAGAGGCGTTTCCGGGAAGGGTGAACCGGAGCGGGTGAGAGAAAGCCTGTTCCGGTCCGGTTTTCAAACTCTCAACCCGGAGACATCCCATGAATTATGCTCTACCCGTGGCGGCGGCGCAAACCGCCGCCTCCCTGAACCTGCCGAAGGGCCGCGCGCCCGAGATTATTGCAAGCTGCATCCTCACCGCCGCCAACCGCATCCTTGCCGGTCTGGAGCGCGGCACCACCATTGAAAGCCGCATCTTGCGCCAGGCGATGGAAGAGGCATTCGGCGGCTCGGACGCCGAAGGCTTCTGGTCCTGGAAAGACGCCTATGAAGCTTGCGAGACCGCCCAGGTGCTGTTCCTCAAGAAATATGGCCGCGCCATGCAGGAAAGGGCGGCATCGCCCGCCGCGCTTTTGTCGATGATCAGCCGCATCGCCGGACTGCTCCCTACCCATACGCGGCGTTCGGAAGAATCCCAGAATCTCCAGCAATTTTCCACGCCCGCGCCCCTGGCGCTGCTGGCGGCGATGGCTGCCGGGATTACGCCTGATGACGTGGTGCTGGAGCCGTCTGCCGGGACCGGCCTGATGGCCATTTTAGCCGAGATCATGCCCGCGTGCGGAGGCACGCAAAATACAGGTAAGCCTCGACTGGCGCTCAACGAGATCGCCGAGACGCGCGTGGCGTTATTGCGGCGGCTGTTTCCCGACGCCGTTACCTCCACCCATGACGCGGCCAGCATTGATGATCGGTTGGCGGACGATGTTGCGCCGTCGGTTGTCATCATGAACCCACCTTTCTCCGCTGCGCTCCACGTGCAGGGGCGCGTGTCTGATGCCGATTTCCATCATGTGCGTTCGGCTCTGGCGCGTTTGTCGGATGGCGGGCGGCTGGTGACGATCACCGGCCATAATTTCCCTTATGAGCGCCTGAACGGCGCAATTCGCTTTTCCTGCGTCATTGATGGCAGCGCCTATGCCAGGCACGGCACGACATTCGAGACGCGCCTCACCGTGATCGACAAAGCCCCGGATGATGGCGTTTCCCCGATCATGCCGGCGGCGCAAAGTGCTGCCGAACTGCTCGCCAATGTCATCGAGCATGTGCCGCCACGCATGAAGGTGGAAGGCGAGATCGGTCTTGGTGCGACAGCGAAGCCCGTTGTCGCGATCGGCTGCGCTCCGGCTGCACCCAGGCCGATGGCCATTTCCACGGCACCGGAGGCGACCGAGCTGGCCTATGAGCCAATCGAATGGAAAGCCAGCGAAGGCGCTGATCTCGCCGACACGCTCTATGAGGGCTACGCCCTGCAATCGATCTGTATTGAAGGCGCGCAGCCGCACCCAACAAAGCTGGTGCAATCGGCGGCCATGGCCTCGGTCGCGCCGCCGCAGCCGAGCTACCGACCGCATCTCCCCACGCATATCATAAAGAGCGGCGTGCTTTCCGACGCGCAGCTTGAGAGTGTCATCTACGCTGGAGAAGCCCATTCGCGTCACTTGGTCGGATCATGGACGCTCGACGATACGTTCGACAATATTCATGCCGCCGCTGACGATGCAGAGAACGCCGTACAGTTCCGGCGCGGCTGGTTCCTTGGCGATGGCACCGGTTGCGGCAAGGGGCGGCAGGTCGCGGGCATCATCCTCGACAACTGGATCAAGGGCCGCCGCAAGGCAGTCTGGCTCAGCCGGTCCGACAAGCTCCTTGAAGACGCGCAGCGCGACTGGTCGGCGCTCGGCATGGAAAAGCTGCGGGTAGCACCCTTGTCGCGCTTCAAGCAGGGCACGCCGATTAGATTGTCCGAAGGCATCCTTTTCGTCACCTATGCGACCCTGCGGTCTGCCGAGCGCGAAGGGAAAGCCTCACGCCTTCAGCAGATTATCGACTGGCTTGGCCATGACTTTGATGGCGTGATCGTCTTCGACGAAGCCCATGCCATGGCCAATGCCGCCGGCGGCAAGGGTGAGCGCGGCGATGTCGCGCCGTCGCAGCAGGGCCGTGCCGGGCTGCGATTGCAGCGCGCCGTGCCGGATGCCCGCGTGGTCTATGTGTCGGCGACCGGCGCGACCGACGTGCGCAATCTCGCCTATGCCGAGCGGTTGGGTCTCTGGGGTGGCGAGGATTTCCCCTTCGCCAACCGTGGCGAGTTTGTTCAGGCCGTCGAAGCAGGCGGTGTTGCGGCGATGGAGGTGATGTCGCGCGACATGAAGGCGCTCGGGCTCTATACCGCGCGGTCGCTGTCATACGAAGGTGTCGAGGTCGAGATCGTCGAGCATGCCCTGACGTCGGAGCAGGTGGCGATCTATGACGCCTATGCCGCCGCGTTTCAGGTCATTCACAACAATCTCAACGAAGCGCTCGAAGCCACAAACGTCACCGGCGAAAGCCGGACATTGAACGGTCAGGCGAAGTCGGCGGCCAAATCCGTCTTCGAGGGGGCGAAGCAGCGGTTCTTCAATGGCCTCATCACCGGCATGAAGGTCGTGACGCTGATCAAAAGCGTCGAGCGCGACATTGCCGCTGGTCTTGCCCCGATCATCCAGCTTGTCTCCACCGGCGAGGCAGTGATGGAAAGGAAGCTTGCCGACATTCCCGCCGAGGAATGGCACGACCTGACCATCGACTTGAGCCCGCGCGAGGTCGTCGGCTCCTATTTGCAGCATTCCTTCCCGACCCAGCTTTATGAGCCCTATACGGATGATGAAGGCAATCTGCGTTCGCGCCCCGCCTTCGATACGCAAGGCAACCCGATCCAATGCAAGGCGGCCTTGGCAGCACGGGATCGCATGATCGAGCAGCTTGCCACGCTCGATCCCGTGCCCGGCGCCCTCGACCAGATCATCCAGCATTTCGGGACGGACAAGGTCGCCGAGGTGACAGGGCGTTCGCGGCGTATTGTCAGGAAAGACGAGCGTCTTTGCGTTGAAAACCGTCCAGCTTCGGCGAACCTCTCGGAAACCCAGGCCTTCATGGATGACGACAAGTCTATCCTCGTCTTCTCCGACGCCGGCGGCACGGGGCGCAGCTACCATGCCGACCGGGGCGCGAAGAACCAGCGCCTGCGGGTTCACTACCTGCTCGAAGCGGGCTGGAAGGCCGATGCCGCCATTCAGGGGCTTGGGCGCTCTAATCGCACCAATCAGGCGCAGCCGCCGCTGTTTCGGCCGATCGCCACGGATGTGAAGGCTGAAAAGCGGTTTCTGTCCACCATCGCCCGCCGCCTCGACACGCTGGGCGCCATCACGCGCGGCCAGCGCCAGACCGGCGGGCAGGGGCTGTTCCGCGCCGAGGACAATCTCGAAGGCGATCAGGCGCGCGCGGCGCTGCGGCAATTCTATATGTTGTTGGCGCAGGGCGGTATCGAGGGCTGCTCGCTCCAGAGGTTCGAGGAAGCCACCGGCCTGTCGCTGACCTTCGAGGGTGGGACGCTGAAGGAGGAACTTCCGCCTATCACCACCTTCCTCAATCGATTGCTGGCGCTGCCCATCGCCATGCAGAACGATTTGTTCACGGCCTTCGAGGAATTGCTCAACGCCCGGATCGAGGCCGCTATCACGGCGGGCCTGCATGATGCCGGGCTGGAAACCATCCGCGCCGAGAGCCTGATCGTCACTGATCGTCGCACCGTCTGGAAACATGACAGTGGTGCGGAAACCCGGCTGTTCACCATTCAGCGCAAGGACCGCAACAGGCCGATGTCTGTCGATGACGCATTGGCCATTCGTGATGGCAAGCTGCTGATCAATGAACGCTCGCACCGCGCGGCGGTCCGAACGTCCGCCACCAGCCTGATGCTTGATGATGGCAGCATGCAGCAGCGTTTTCGTCTGGCGCGGCCCATGCAGCGCGACACAATCGGTGTTGAGGATTTTGCATCGAGCCATTGGAAAGATGCCGAAGAGGCGGAATTTAGTGAAGTCTGGAGTGCTGAAGTTGCCAATGTGCCGGATTTCTCGACCAGCACATTCCATCTCGTCACCGGCTTGCTGTTGCCGATCTGGCGGCGCCTGCCGGAAAGCAACGCCCGCGTCTATCGTCTGCAAACGGATGACGGCGAGCGGGTGATCGGACGCATGTTGTCGCAAGTCGAGATGGAGGCTGTTTGTCGTAATCTTGGCATCTATGCGCCGAAAATCTCGCCCGCCGATGCCTGGGGCCTGATCCATGACGGCAAGGTCACGGCTCATCTGGCCGACGGCCTGTCATTGCGCCGCGTGCGGGTGATGAACGAAAACCGCGTTGAGTTGACCGGCTTTACCTCCGGCCTGGTCGATGCCCTGAAGGCGCGCGGGCTGGTGTCGGAAATCATCAATTGGAAGCTGCGGTTGTTCGTGCCGGTCGGTGATCGGGGGCGGATGATTTTCGAAAGCCTGCTCGACCGCTGGGCGCTGACGCAAATCGCGAAAAGGGGGTGAGCCATGTCGAGCAATAGCTTCGCGAAGGCGGGCGATCTGGCGCGCGGTCTCGGGCAAAATGCCGAGGCCGTGTGTCGAACCTATCTGCCCAAAGGCCGCCGTCTGGGCCGCTATTGGATCTGTGGAGATGTGCATGGAACGCCGGGCCGCAGTCTCTATGTTCAGCTTTTCGGCGAACGCGCCGGCAAATATGCCGACGCGGCGACGGGTGAACATGGCGACCTCTTGGACCTCATCGCGGCCAACCGCGGCCTCGACTTTCGTGCGGCATGCGATGAGGCGAGGGCGTTCCTCAACCTGCCAATCATTCCGATGAAACGACCAGAACCGGCACCGCCCGGCACTTCGGATGCCGCGCGGCGGCTGTTTGCCGCGTCGGGTCCGATCCGGGGCACGTTGGCGGACGCCTATTTCCGCCAGCGCGGCATTATTCTGCCTGCTGATATTTCCGCCCTGCGATACCATCCGCGATGTTTCTACCGAGCGCCGTCGGAACGTCAGGAATGGCCCGCGCTGATTGCCGCCGTCAGTGATGGCTCTGGCAATGTGACTGGTGTGCATCGCACCTGGCTGTCGCCCGATGGCGGCAAGGCGCCGGTCGATCAGCCGCGCCGTGCGTTGGGGCATCTCGCCGGGAACGGGGTGCGCTTTGGCGCCGCCACCGACACCATGATCGCGGCGGAAGGCTTGGAGACCGCCCTGGCGCTCAAGATGGTCATGCCCGCCATGCCGGTCATCGCCGCCCTCTCGGCTGCGCACCTCGCCGCTCTCAACCTGTCGCCGATGCTGCGCCGACTCTATATCGCGCGCGATAATGACGAGGCCGGCCGATTTGCGCTGGAGAAACTGCGATCCAGAGCCACCGAGATCGACATCCGCGAACTGGTCCCACGGGCGGAGGATTTCAACGCTGATCTCCTTACCCTCGGGCCGGATCGTCTGCGAGGCTGGATCGGGGAGCAACTCGCCCCGGACGATAGTCATTTCCTCATCCACCATGGGCTGCAATGCGCATGATGGCGCGTCGGCAGGCCGTGACGGGGTTGAGCATTCCGGCAGGTCTCACCGTTCGCAAAGAGGCCGCGCCCCGGCCTTTCCAAAAGGGGTATCTGCCAGCGCCAATCGGCTTTGCAACGGCTGCGCCGTCCTCCACTGCGTTGCGGCCCCCAAGGCGCGAATGCGCCGTTATCGCAAATATAAAGGGGTGCAAACCCGCTTTGCGGCGCTGGCGGGCGATCCCCGGAAAGGCCGCGAAGGCGCGGCCTCACGAAACCGGGAGACCCCGCCATGACGCTTCATAACCCCTTCATCGAACCCTTTGACGACGAGCCCCATCACACATCATCGCCAACCGCCCATCTGCTCGATGAGTTGCAGATGTATGGCTATCGCCCGCACGCTGATGATCCAGATCCGCGCCCGCTGCCCGAAGCCGCCCGCGCCGAACAGGAGTTAGAGGCCACATTCGAATCCCTCACTGCCCTGATGGCCGACACGCGGCTCGAAGACGATCTCGATGATGTGCTCTGGAACCTCGTCAACATCTTCCACCGCAAGATTGCCAATCTCGACCGCGCGCTCGACGATAACGAGCAGGCGCAACGGCGTAGCCAGCGTGAACAGGATGGCTCGGAGGCCCAATCCGTCGAGCTGGAGCGATTGACCGCGCAGGGCATTTCGATCATCGAGCGCCGCAATGCGTTCGAAGCCTTCCGCGAGATCGGCGCATCATGGTTCGAGAAATATACCTTCTCCGCCTGGCGTCCGCGTTCCGGCTCGATGACGAACCGCCAAGCGATGACGGCGTCAATGATCGACAGCCGCGATTTCATCGCCGCCAAACGCAAGGCCGAA
This sequence comes from Alphaproteobacteria bacterium HGW-Alphaproteobacteria-13, assembly GCA_002842935.1. GTDB lineage: Bacteria > Pseudomonadota > Alphaproteobacteria > Sphingomonadales > Sphingomonadaceae > Sphingopyxis. The sequence goes on from PHEM01000042.1 coordinate 13,940, forward strand.
ATCGAGCCGCTGCTGCCCACAGGCCCGCGCATCGCCTTTACCGGCGGCATGGATTGCAACGATCACGCCCGCATCTGGGACGCCCTCGACAAGGCGCACACCAAGCATCCCGACATGGTGCTGATCCATGGCGGATCGCCGAAAGGCGCCGAAAAGATCGCCGCCTGCTGGGCCGACAATCGCAAGGTGCAGCAGATCGTCTTCAAACCCGACTGGACCCGTTTCAAGAACGCCGCCCCCTTCAAACGCAATGATGCGATGCTCGACGCGCTCCCCATCGGCGTCATCGCTTTTCCTGGCTCCGGCATCTCGCAAAACCTCGCCGACAAGGCGCGGAAAATGGGCATTCGCGTTTGGAAATTCGACGGCGGCGCGTGAGCGTCCTCATTTATGGCTATTCTGACCGCTTTCGTGTCATGGCAGACAAATGCTGTACCCGCCCAACCGACTCTGCTCCCGTCATGCCGGCGGCAGAGTTTTGTACTGATCCGGATGTTGCTGGCACTCTTCGCGGACCCGGTTGAGCCAAGTCTCGTACCAGCACCATTGCCTGCCAACAGCAACGGCGCCGTAGCTTTTCGCTGGGTCTTTCGCGGCAAGCCGCTGCCAGAGCTTCGTGTGGCTATGCATCGTGAAGCGATCCCAACCCTCGGCATTCATGGTGTCGACGATTTCTTTCGGCAGGAACTTCTTCTTCTCGACTTCTTTCAGGGCCAGACTGAATTTCTCCGCGATATCCGATTCAGGTGGAATGAGTTCGACTGCCAGGTCGGTGCCCGGCGCGCGGTTGGCGGTCTTGTGGATCATGAAGACGCGATAGGCGAAGCGGGGATCAATTTGCTGTTCAGGTGTGAGTCTACGCTCGAAATCATCCATCATTGTCTCGATATGGCGCGGCAGGTCGCCTGCCTTCTTCAACACAGCACGCTGATCTGGGCTGAATGTTACGAATTGCAGGGCGATCGGCAGGCGACGTTCCAGGGCATACTGCACACCGAACATGCTCTTGATTGCATCATTGAAATTGATGCAACAGGCTTGCAACTTGGCGCTGACAGCATCATCGATCCGATTCGTGGAACGGTGCTCGATCTCGTGCCGCAGGTCGAGAAGATAGGACAGATTGTCTCTGAAGCCTTGCTCGATGGGACATCGGGCATGCTTCAGGCAATGAGACAGGTCCCAAAATTTTTCCGCGCCGTTCGGTGTCTTGAAAACAACCTTTGCGCCATTCTGGTTCTTGGTGTGGCGGTAGTCGATGCCTTCACGT
>PHEM01000447.1 GCA_002842935.1 Alphaproteobacteria bacterium HGW-Alphaproteobacteria-13
GCTCTCGCCCGGGAAGCCGACGATGAAGTCGCCCGAAATCGCGATGTCCGGCCGCGCCGCGCGGACGCACTCGATGACGCGCAGATAGCTGTCCACGCTGTGGCTGCGGTTCATCGCCGCCAGGATGCGGTCGCTGCCCGCCTGCACCGGCAAGTGGAGGAAAGGCATCAGCTTGTCGACTTCGCCATGCGCGGCGATCAGCCCGTCGGTCATGTCGTTGGGGTGGCTGGTGGTATAGCGGATGCGTTCCAGCCCATCCTCTTTCGCCAGTTCGCGGATCAGTCCGTCGAGACCGATGGCCCTGCCCCGCTCATCCTCGCCGTCCCATGCATTGACGTTCTGGCCCAGCAGGGTGATTTCGCGCACGCCGCCCGCGACCAGCGCCCGCGCCTCGGCGATCAGGTCAGCGAAGGGCCGGCTCGTCTCCGCGCCGCGCGTATAGGGGACGACGCAATAGGTGCAGAATTTGTCGCAGCCTTCCTGCACGGTCAGGAAGGCCGTGGGCCGCTGGCCGCCCGCGCGCCGGGGCAGCGCGCCGAACTTGCTGTCGAGCGGCATGTCGAGGTCGATCGCCTTTTCGCCCTTTTCCGCACGCGCGATCAGGTCGGGCAGGCGGTGATAGGCCTGCGGGCCGACGACCACGTCGACGCTCGGTGCGCGCCGCGCGATCTCCGCCCCCTCGGCCTGCGCGACGCAGCCCGCGACGGCGATGGTCGGCGTGCTGCCGTCGGCGCGCTTCAGGCGGCCGATGTCGGAATAGACTTTCTCCGCCGCCTTTTCCCGGATGTGGCAGGTGTTGAGCACGACGAGGTCGGCGTCGGCGCCCTCGGCGGCGGGCACAAACCCTTGCGCCCCCAGCATCTCTGCCATGCGTTCGCCGTCATAGACGTTCATCTGGCAGCCGAAGGATTTGACGTGGAATGTTTTGCTCATCGGCGCGCTATAGGCGATGCGGCGCGGTCGCGGAAGCCATCTCCCGCTTGATCGCGACCCGCGCGCTTTCCGCCAATATCTTGCGGTCGCGCTCGTCCTCGTCGGGCAGCGGCTCGATATAGTGGATCGTCAGCTCGATCGGCCGCCGCCGCGCCAGCAGCCGCTTGAAATTTTCCAGCCCCGGCTCGCCGTCGAGCCACGCGATCTCGCGCGCCTGCGGCCCATAATCGAGGAACACCGGCTGCACCTGAAGGTCGGGCGGCGTCGGGATCACGGCCTGGAACAGCGAGGCGCGGAACGGCAGCAGCCCATCGCCCGGTCCTGTCGTCCCCTCCGGAAACAGGGTCACGGGTCGCCCGCGCGCCAGCGCCTCGCGCAGGCTGTTTGCCTGGTTGTGAATGTCGCGCCTCGCCTCGCGCTGGACATAGATGGTGTCGTTCTGGTCGGCGAGCCAGCCGACGAGCGGCGTCGTCCCCACTTCGGCCTTCGCCACGAAGGCGGAGCGCGCCGCGCCGCCCAGCGCCAATATGTCGAGCCAGCTGACATGGTTGGACACGAACAGCACGTCGCGCCGCAGCCGCGTGCCCGTGGTGCGGATGCGCAGCCCCGCGATCCAGCCCGCGGTGTTCAGGAACGCCATCACCATCGGCGACGGGCGCCCGATGGCGCGATAGCAAAGATGCGGAACGATCAGGAACAGCAGCGCCAGCACCATCAGCGCCAGCCGCAGCACTGCACGCCAGGTGAGGGGCGCGCGCTCAGCCCTTGTCGCGGTCGATGGCGACGCCATACAGTTCCATGCGATGATCGACGAGGCGAAAACCCAGCCGCTCGGCGATGACGCGCTGCAACGCCTCCAGCTCCGGGTCGACGAATTCGATCACGCGGCCTGTCTCGACATCGATCAGATGGTCGTGATGCGCCTCGGGCGCCGCTTCATAGCGCGAGCGGCCGTCGCCGAAATCGTGGCGGTCGAGAATCCCCGCCTCTTCGAACAGGCGCACGGTGCGATAGACGGTGGCGATCGAGATGCCGCTGTCGATCTTCGAGGCGCGCTCATACAGCGTCTCGACATCGGGGTGATCCTCCGAATCGGAAATCACGCGCGCGATGATGCGGCGCTGTTCAGTGATGCGCAGCCCCTTTTCATGGCACAGGGCTTCGAGGTCGATGGAACCGGACATGCGGGCCTTTCCTGCAATATGCAGCCGTATCTGGAATTTTGTCCCGCCTGTATAGGATCAGCCCGCACCAAGGACAAGGGCAGCGCCCTCAACCGCCGCGCGAACCCGTCCAGAGAGGCTGGAAGCGGCGGTTTTCCCGGCCTTTCAGCACATCGGCCAGCCACGCCA
>PHEM01000448.1 GCA_002842935.1 Alphaproteobacteria bacterium HGW-Alphaproteobacteria-13
GGCGAGGTCTTCAACTACAGCTCGGCGACCAGCGTCATCCTCGCCGACATCATCGCGGGCGCGCTGACGCCGTCGCGCAATGCGCAGGCGCGGCGCGAGGCGATGCGCGACTTCATCCACGGCCGCCTGATCGAGCCGCTCGGCATGACCAGCCTGACGCCGGAATTCGATGCCTGGGGCACGATGATCGGCGGGTCGATCATGCACGCGACGGCGCGCGACTATGCGAAATTCGGGGAGTTCCTGCGCAATCACGGCGTCGTGAACGGCCAGCGGCTGCTGCCCGAAACCTGGATGCGCTTCATGCTGACGCCGTCGGCGAACGATGCGGGCTATGGCGGGCATATCTGGCTCAACCGCCGGCGGCCGCCGGGCGCGGAGCCGCGGCTATGGCCCGATCGCGGACCCAACGACCTGTTCGCCTGCATCGGCCATCAGGGGCAATATATCATCGTCTCTCCGTCGCAGCGCGTGACGATCGTGCGGCTGGGCATGACCCGCGACGACCAGTTCCCGGCGCTGCGGCGGCATCTGGCGGATTTGACCGAAGCGCTGTGAGGTAACGCCCGTCAGAGCAGGAAATCGCCCACCAAAGTGGTCACGCAGCACCCGGTCAGTTCGACGCGGTCGCCGTCGATGCGGCAGCCGACGGAGCCGCCGCGCTTGCTCGCCTGCCATGCCGACAGGCGCTCGCGGCCCAGCCGGGCGGCCCAATAGGGCGTCAGCACGCAATGCGCCGATCCCGTCACGGGGTCTTCGTCGACGCCCGCGCCGGGGACGAAGACCCGGCTGATGAAGTCGGCGCCAGCGGGATCGTCGGCGCCGGGCGCCGTCGCGATCGCCTGCACTTCGCCCAGCGCGCGCAGCGCCGCCATGTCGGGCGCGAGCGCGCGCACGTCGGCGGCGCTCGCATAGACCAGCAGGGCATAGCGCCCGTCGTGCCACAGCGTCTCCACGGGATGGCCGCCGACCGCCGCCGCGATTTCGGGCAGCGGCTTTGGTTCGGGCGCATGGGCGGGCAGCGTCATGCGATAGATATCGTCGCCGTCGTCGTCCCCGGCGCGCGCGACCGTCAATATCCCGGCGTGGCGCGTGCGGAAATGCATGGCGTCGCGCCACGGCGCCGCCGACAGCAGGACATGGCCGCTCGCCAGCGTCGCATGGCCGCACAGCGCGACTTCGGTGCCCGGCGTGAACCAGCGCAGCTCATAGTCGGCGGCGTCGCTTTCGTCAGGAACCAGAAAGGCGGTTTCGGACAGGTTGTTCTCCGCCGCCATCGCCAGCAGCGTCGCATCGTCGAGCCATTCGTCGAGCGGCATCACCGCGGCGGGGTTACCCGTGAAGGGACGGTCGGCGAAGGCGTCGACGCGCGTGACGGGAAAGCGCCGCCAGCTCATGGGAACAGCAGCCCTTTCGACCAGCCCGCGCCGTCGCGGACGAACAGCGTGCGTTCGTGCAGCCGGTGCTGGCGGTCCTGCCAATATTCGATGCGCTCCGGCGTCACGCGCCATCCCGACCAGTGCGGCGGGCGCGGCACCTCCTGCCCCTCGAACCGCTGCTGCGCTTCGGCGAAGCGCGCCTCGAAGGTTTCGCGGCTGTCCAGCGGCTGCGACTGGTCGCTGGCCCAGGCGCCGAGCTGGCTGTCGCGTGGGCGCGTCGCGAAATAGGCGTCCGCCTCCGCCTCGTCCACGGGCGTCACAGGCCCTTCGATGCGGATTTGGCGGCGCAGCGACTTCCAGTGGAACAACAGCGCGACATGCGGATTCGCGGCCAGCTCGTCGCCCTTGCGGCTGTCGAGATTGGTATAGAAGACGAAACCGTCCGGCCCGTGGTCCTTGAGCAGCACCATGCGCAGCGACGGGCGGCCGTCCGCCGTCGTGGTCGCCAGCGCCATCGCATTGCCGTCATTGGGTTCGCTCGCCTGCGCTTCGGCGAACCAGACATCGAACAGGGGAAAGGGATCGTGCGTCATGGATGCGACCATAGTGCACTGGGGGATGACGGGAAGAGTAAAACTTGACCCGGCCCGTCCGCGATCCCACATCGCGCCTCAATCGGGCCTTCACGGCCAGTCATTTATCGGGCAACACAAGGCATATGGCAGATCCCTATTCCACTCTGGGCGTTTCGAAGAGCGCGAGCGAAGCGGAGATCAAGTCCGCCTATCGCAAGCTCGCCAAGCAATTGCATCCCGACCGGAACAAGGACAATCCGAAGGCGGCGGAGAAATTCTCGGACGTCACAAAGGCTTATGACCTGTTGTCGGACAAG
>PHEM01000449.1 GCA_002842935.1 Alphaproteobacteria bacterium HGW-Alphaproteobacteria-13
ATCTTCAGGTCGATCGCCGACACCTTGCCGTTGCGCTCCACCAGGGTGAAGCCGAGCGGCTGGCCCGACGCCAGGCCTTGCAGGCCCGCTTGCTCGACCGCGCTGATATGCACGAACACATCTTCGCCGCCATCGTCACGGGCGATGAAGCCGAAACCCTTGGACGGATTGAAGAATTTTACCTGGCCCTGGCCTTCGCCGACGACTTGCGCGGGCATCCCGCCGCCGCGTCCGCCGCCGAAACCGCCGCGGTCCCCTCCGCCAAAGCCGCCGGCCCCGCGGTCGCCGCCGCCGAAGCCGCCACGTCCGCCGCCATAGCTGTCGCCACCGAATCCGCCGCGACCGCCGCCATAGCTGTCGCCGCCGTAGGGCGCGGGTTCAAAGCTGTCGAAATTGCCGAAATCATCGCGCTTGCCGCGTCCCCGATGGCCACGGCGGTCCTTGTTGAAACTCATTGCTTAGTAATCGCTTTCGGTTCGTCCACACCCCATTCAACCGGCTCCTTGCGCCGGACGGGGACGCAGTTCACCATGGGCACAGACTCGCCCCGTGCCTTTATCGGCTGAATATATAGCCTATATGCACGGTTTCTGCGAACATAAAATGCAAGACATCGGGGGCGGGCGCGGCGCGCTTTGCCGCGCCGTTCGCCGTGCTGGCCCGGCAGGGGGGAAACCAGTGATTGAGCGGCGGGGCCGCTTGCCCTAAGGCGGCGGCATGACAGTCTATTTCCACGAAGAAGATTTGCCCGCCGACGCGCTGGGCGCGGGGTCCGTCGCCGTCGATACGGAAACCATGGGGCTGAACCCGCTGCGCGACAGGCTGTGCCTCGTCCAGATCAGCGACGGGTCGGGCGACGAGCATCTCGTCCGCTTCGGTCCCGGCAGCCGCTATGACGCGCCGGTGCTGAAGGCGATCCTTACCGATCCCAACCGGCTGAAACTCTTTCATTTTGCACGCTTCGACATCGCCGCGCTGCAACATGCGCTGGGTGTCGTCACCGCGCCCGTCTATTGCACCAAGATCGCCTCGAAGCTGGTGCGCACCTATACCGACCGCCACGGGCTGAAGGAACTGGTGCGCGACCTTCTGGGTCAGGACGTGTCGAAGCAGCAGCAGTCGAGCGACTGGGGCGCGGCGGAACTTTCGGACGCGCAGCGCGATTATGCGGCGAGCGACGTGCGCTTCCTGCACGCGATGAAGGACGTGCTCGACGCCCGGCTGGCGCGCGAGGGGCGCACCGGATTGGCACAGGCCTGTTTCGATTTCCTGCCGACGCGCGCCGCGCTGGACCTCGCGGGCTGGCCCGAAACCGACATCTTCGCGCATAGCTGAGCGAATCGGAGTCAGCGAGGGTCATGTCCGAACGCGCCGAACAGGACCGCACGATGCGCCAGCTGTGGGCGGCCAGCGGGTCGCGCCACGACCGCGTCGTGCGCCTGCTGCGCCTCGCGCTGCCGCTGGTCATCGGCGTCGTCGCGGCGGTGCTGGTCTTTTCGCCCTTCACGCAGCGCACCGAAGTCAGCTTCCTGCTCGCCAAGGACAAGGTCGAGGTGGCGAAGGAGCGGATGCGCGTGACGCGCGCCGAATATCGCGGCCAGGATTCGCAGGGGCAGCCCTTTGCGCTGGTCGCGGGCAGCGCCGTGCAGCAAAGCTCGTCCGAACCGATCATGCGGATGCAGAATCTGTCGGGCGCGATCCGGCTGAAGGACGGGCCGGCGACGATCGCGGCGGCGAACGGCCAATATGACATGGACAGCGAAACGGTCGTGGTGCCGGGGCTGGTGCAGGTCAAAAGCGCCGACGGATACCGCATCGACGCCAGCAATGTCGCCATCAACCTCAAGGCGCGCAGCTTGGCCGGGACGGGCGGCGTGACGGGGATGCTCAACATCGGCGCCTTTTCCGCCCACCGGCTGTCGGCGGATCTCGACCAGCGCATCGTGCGGCTGGAAGGCGACGCCCGGCTGCGGATCAATCAGGGAGTGCTCAAATGAACCGTCTTTCGATCGGCAAGAATGCGGCGCTTGCGGGCGCGGGGTTCGTGCTGGCCAGCCTGGCGATGCTGTCGGCGGGCGCGGGGGGCGACGTGGCGCAGGCGCAGGCGCTCGCCAACCACAACAGCAGCGCGCCCGTCGATTTTGCGGCCGGCAGCATCGAGGTGCAGGACCGCGCCGACCGCGTCGTGCTGGCCGGCGATGTCCGCGTGACGCAGGCGGGGCTGGTGGTCAGCGCGCCGCGCATGACCGTCGCCTACACGCGAT
>PHEM01000450.1 GCA_002842935.1 Alphaproteobacteria bacterium HGW-Alphaproteobacteria-13
GCAGCATCGCGACATAGAGGATGCTGACGGCCAGCAGCGTATGCCAGGGCGCCGTGACGAGCGCCGCGCCGAGCAGGCCGACGCCCGCCAGCGCGAACAGCCGCCACGACCGGCGCAGGCGGATCACCGACCAGTTGTAGGTGGGGATCGCGGAGATCATCAGCATCGCGATCCCCAGCGCCCACGGCATGACGAGATACCATTGGCGGAACAGATCATTACCGGTCGTGAGCCACAGATAGACAGGGACGAAGGCCAGCCCCGCCCCCGCGGGGGCCGGGATGCCGGTATTGAAGCCCGCCGACTTGTGCGGCTGAAAATCGGCATCCATGCGCGAATTGAAGCGCGCGAGACGCAGCGCGCAGCAGACCGCGAGCGCCAGCGCGGCGGTCCAGCCGAACTTGGGCGCATATTGCAGCGACCATAAAAAGAGCACCATCGCCGGGGCGACGCCGAAAGCGATGACGTCGGAGAGCGAATCCAGCTCGGCGCCGAACTTGCTCTGCGCGCGCAGCAACCGGGCGATGCGCCCGTCCATGCCGTCGAGCACGCCCGCGAAGATGATCGCGGCCAGCGCCTTTTCCCATTCCTCGCCGATCGCGAAGCGAACGCCGGTCAGGCCGAAGCACAGCGCCAGCGCCGTGATGGCGTTGGGCGGAAAGGCGCGCAGCGGGATGCCGATGCGGCGCTTTTCGGCGCCGGCTGCGCTCTCTGTCCCTTCGGCCACCTTATTGCCCGACGCCGTCGAGCATGTCGGCAGTGCCGATCCGCGCGACGATGGTTTCGCCCGCCAGCGTGCGCTGGCCCAACAGCACCTGCGGCGTCGTGCCCGCGGGCAGATAGACATCGACGCGGCTGCCGAAACGGATCAGCCCGACGCGCTGCCCCGTCGCCAGGTCCGCGCCCATGCCGACGAAAGGCAGGATACGCCGCGCGACCAGCCCGGCGATCTGCGTGAAACCGATGCGCACGCCGTCGGCGCGCTCGACGACGAAATGCTGGCGCTCATTCTCCTCGCTGGCCTTGTCGAGGTCGGCGTTGACGAATTTCCCGGGCAGATAGACGAGCTTGCGCAGCGTCCCCGCGACGGGCGTGCGGTTGATGTGGACGTCGAACACGCTCATGAAGATCGACACGCGCAGCATGGTGGCGTCGGAAAGGCCGTCCGCCCCCGCGATCTCCGGCGGGGGCGGCACTTCGGCGATCTGCGTCACCAGCCCGTCGGCGGGCGCGATCACCAGGTCGGCGCCGGTCGGCGTGACGCGGACGGGATCGCGGAAGAAGGCCGCGACCCAGATCGTCAGGCCCAGCATCAGCCAACCCAATATCTCCCAGCCGAGCAGCCAGAAACACAGCGTGACGACGCCCGCGATCAGCACGAACTTGCGGCCTTCCGGGTGAATGGAGGGCCAGCGCCACTTGATGCCGCCGCCGGGACGGTTCGAAGAAAGGGTTGTGGACATGGCGTTCTTCTACGGGTCCGGCCCGGCACTGACAATGGCATATGGGACCGCACATCCATTTCCCGCGTCGACGGTTACGCGGTTTGAAAAGCGGAACCCGATTGTGTTTTCTTCGTCACCCCGGACTTGATCCGGGGTCCCGCTTTCGGATGGTGCAGAGCGGGACCCCGGATCAAGTCCGGGGTGACGAGACGGTTAATCGCGCTCCGTCACCGCCCACCATGCCTCGGCAGTTGAACAATCGCGCTGCATTGCCTAAGGCGCCATGCAATTCCACTCCCCGCAGGAAAAGGCAGGCATATGGGCAAGATCAAGGTAGCCAACCCGGTCGTCGAACTCGACGGCGACGAAATGACCCGGATCATCTGGCAATGGATCCGCGAGCGGCTGATCCTGCCCTATCTGGACATCGACCTGCATTATTACGACCTCGGCATCGAGGAACGCGACCGCACCGACGACAAGATCACCGTCGATGCCGCCAATGCGATCAAGAAATATGGCGTCGGCGTGAAATGCGCGACGATCACCCCCGACGAAGCGCGCGTCGAGGAATTCGGCCTGAAAAAGATGTGGAAATCGCCGAACGGCACGATCCGCAACATCCTGGGCGGCGTCGTGTTCCGCGAGCCGATCGTGATGCGCAACGTCCCGCGCCTCGTCCCCGGCTGGACCGATCCGATCGTCGTCGGCCGCCACGCCTTCGGCGACCAGTATCGCGCCACCGACTTCCGCGTCCCCGGTCCCGGCAAGCTGCGCATGGTGTTCGAGGGCGAGGACGGCACGGTCATCGACG
>PHEM01000043.1 GCA_002842935.1 Alphaproteobacteria bacterium HGW-Alphaproteobacteria-13
ATCAAAACCAGTCGGCCGACTAAATCCCCGGGATGAAGGGGTCCTTTTTACACGCCGATCACCCCACGAAGGGGGTGCCTATTGCACGCTGATCCTCAGATCGTAGGCGCCAGCCGAAGGCTTTACTGCGCTCGTGCCTGCTTTTCGCAGTCGCGCGCCTGAGCCGGTATAACCGAACTCGAGGCAATGGGTATCGATCGCTTTACGTCTTGCACGCGAGCGCTCGGCGATTGTCCGCTTTCTCGTATTTGCGTCTGGAAGCTGCCGGACCGCAATCGGCCATGCCCTGCCGCTGCGGATTATCGATGCGCATGTTCAAGGCGCGATAGGCGCGCCTCGATCGCATTCGCGATGCTTTCATGGATATCGGGCGCAAAATCAATTGGCATGCGGGCGAGGGTCTGTTCAGCGGCGTTTGGCGCCTTCGCAAGAACATCGTCGATCATTGCCTTTATCTGGGCTTTCCCGAACCCCGCTTCGCGCCCCGTCTCGACGAAATGGCGTCCCCAGATATCGAGGATCTTGTATTTGCGGTTCGTGCCAACCGACATTGCAAGCTTGTAGCGGTTGTTCGGAATCTGCTTCTTGTCGAACGCTGGCTGAGCCGAGAGCACATCGTAAAAAGGGGTGAGGGCGAATCCTCCGCCGGGGCGAAGGTAAATGCTGAAATTCTTGCCGTGCCCGTCGGTCGCGCCGATCAGCCAGAATATAATCTGGCTTTTGAAAAAATCGGCCCGGTCCTTCGCCGGCTCGTCGCTTGCGGCAAGCAGCTTCAGTATGTCGACCGCGCTCGGCCCGTTCTGATGGCCGATGACGGTCGATTGATATTTGCGGGTCGGCGGAATACCGAGCGCTTGGCAGCAATCCTCTTGGGGTATGCGCAACAGTTCCTGGCCGCCGCGCCATTGGCGATCGAAACGTTCGACGACGAGCACGCGGCGCTTGCCAAAGGTTTGGATACGCGTCTGAGCGACATCGAGTCCGAACTGTTCGAGCAACGTCAGGCAGTAATGCTCGTTGTCGACGCTTGAGGCCATGTCGATGACGCCAGTCGAAGTCGGTATTTCGCCGATCTGGGGCTTGAGGATATGTGTCGTCGGGGTGACGCCGATCGGCGTCATCCACCGCTTTTCGAAATGGAGCAGTGCCGTCTTTTCCTGCGCACCTGCGACCGAAATACGGAACTCGTGCTCGGGATCGATGCCGAGGGGCACACCGCTGAGATTGGCGAGCATCTTCTCGATCGATTTGTCGCTGATCGGCTCGCCGTGAATGGCGCGATCTCGGCCGCCGCCTTCGCCGTGCGGCAGGAATTGCATCGCGCCGACGCAGTCGCGGCCAATCTGTTCGAGCAGGCTATAGGCGTCGGTCCCCGCGGCGCTGGTGCGCTCGGCAACACGTCTCCGGATATTGGGGTTATCGGGAAGGAGATTGTCGAAGACGGCAACGACAGGGGCGCCGCGGTAGATGGTGCTGCGTAAAGGAAGCGAGAGCGAAATCGCAAAGCGATGCTCCCAGGCGAGCCAGCTTTCATCGTAACGAAAGCTGATGGCGCCGCTCATCTCTTTCTCCAACTGGCCCGCAAGTCGCCCGTTTATCAGGACATCGAGAGGGATGTGCGTCTTCTTACGCGCCATGTCAGAAGATATCGCCGATGTTAGGGCTTGCCTTGGTGCGGGCGCTGATCTGTATGTTGAGATCGAGTGCGGCGAGCACGAGGAGTATCGTCTCGAGCTTCGTGCCGTCGCTGCCCTGCTCGATACTCGATATGGTTTTCTGGTGCTTTCCAATCATCTCGGCAAGCTGCTGCTGCGAGATGCCCTTGCGGGTGCGGGCGTCCTGAATATAGGCGCCTAGCTGCGTAGCGGTTCGTACCATCTGGTTCATAGGGTTTCTCCGAGGATGAATATACCCTCTAAGGTGTAACAAGGCAATATACCCTGGAAGGTATAATTTGCATATATACCCTGTGGGGTATGGATTAGTGGATAGAAGCGGACATTGAAACTGGAGCGCGAGGGTATCCATTGGAGAGTATGCTGAGGTCAGCATTGTCCCATGAGACGCCAAAACGTTTGCTATTGAACCACAATGTCCGGTTAAGTGCCACGACAGCCCGGGGTTCGATTTCTGAAAAATAGAATCCCGATTTTCATTTTATATATTAAAAACAGTATTTTGAGAATAAAACTCGAATCCTACTGCCCCTGCCACCAAAACGGTGGTTATCGGCCGGAAAGGACCGGGGGTTTAAGGTTCCCCGAACGGGACCGCCCCGCAAGCCGTTCACCCCGCACGGATTTCGCCGATGGTCTGGCCCGTCCAGCGCCGGATCGCGCGGCGCAGGTTCGCGCTGTCGCTGAAGCCCACTTTCCAGGCCACGTCGTCGACGCTCATGCGCGTCGTTTGAAGATATTCGATGGCCAGCTTGCGCCGCACATCGTCGACGATCTCGCCATAGCTGGTGTCCTCGGCCGCGAGGCGGCGGCGAAGCGTGCGCTCCTGCAATCCGAGCTGATCCGCGATTGCCGTCATCGATGGAAAATGGTTGGGGGCGAGCAGCAGCAGTTGATAGACCTCGCCCGACAGGCCCGAGGAAATCCTCGACTGCCCGATCAGTCGATCGCACGTCTCTTCCAGCATCGTCCGCGTGAGCCGGTTGCCGAGTTCGGGCGTCTGGTCGAGGATGCCGATCGGATAGTGAAGCTCGTTGGCTTCCTGCGCGTACAGGCAGGGGCAGGACAATTCGCGCTCATCCTCCGCCGAATGGGCGTCTTCGGCCAGCGCGAACAGGGCGCGGACCGGCAGATTGTCCGATCCGGCCGTGTCGCGGATATGCGTATAGGTCATCTTCATCTGCTGGCGTATGAGAAAGGTGCGCAGGTCGCTGCTCATCACGTCGCGATAGATTTCGCGGAACTGCCAGATCGCGATTGCCCCCTGGGCGTGCCAGCCGAGGCGCACGGTAGGGGTCGCGAGCGGCTGATATCGCACCGCGAAATCGAAGAAATCGCGCATGGTCGGAGAGCACATCAGCGCATATCCATACATGCCGTAAGCCGACAGGTGGAGGCGCGATCCGATCGCGAAGGCGTCGCTGAACTGGGCGCCCGCGGCGATGATATTCTCGCAGGCGGTCAGATATTGCCCGATCGACGTCAGCGTATGGGGGTCGCGCACCTCGGTGAGCGTCAGTCCGGTGCGGTCGAGCACGGTCTCGGCCGCGATCCCGCGGCTCGCCACGGTGTCGATGACGGTGGCCAGCTTGAAAGGCGCAAAGATGCGTTGATTGAGCGACGGGAAGCCCGCGCGCGCATTGCGGTTCGCCAGTCCCGCCTGGTCGTCATCCATCGACATATCCTCGCCCCCGATCCTTTACGTGTCCGCTAAGGACACAGCGATGTCCGCTAATGCTCTTACAAAAGGTTCTGGCAAACCATAAGCAGGACATCAAGCCGGTAGAGACCGGCTGCGGAAGCATCCGCAAAAACAAAGCGTAGCAGGGGAGAGGAACATCATGTCGATCAGAACCATTCTCGCGGGGAGCCGCGCGCGCATGCTGTGCGGGTCCGCAATCGCCGCGGCCATGCTGGGCGCACCGGCCGCCGCCCATGCCCAGGATGCGGGCCAGGCGGCGGGTGATGTCGCCGAGTTCGATGCGGAGATCGTCGTCACCGGCACCAGCATTCGCGGGATTCCGCCGACCGGATCGGGCCTGATCAGCGTGTCGCGCGATGACGCGAAGCTGATCGGAGCGGCGAGCACGCCCGAACTGCTGGCCACCATTCCGCAGCTCAACAGCTTCAACACCGCGCCGCGCACCAGCAACGGCGGGCTGGGTTCCTTCGCCCCCGGTATGCGCGGCTTGCCGGCGAGCGCCACGCTGCCGCTGATGAACGGGCATCGCCTGATCTCGGGCAGCACGCAGCAGACCAATCCCGACTATCCGTTCCTGCCCGAACTCGCGATCGAGCGCGTCGAGATCGTCGCCGACGGCGCATCGGCCATCTATGGTTCGGACGCGGTCGCGGGCGTGGTCAACTTCATCACCCGCAAGCGCGTTTCGGGGATCGAGGCGAATGTCCGCTATGGCTTCGCCGACGACTATCACGCCTTCAACGCGGGCGGCATATTCGGGCACGCGTGGAGCAGCGGCTCTTTCGTCGCGGCTTATCAATATTCCGAGAACAGCAATATCACGGGGGCGGACCGCCGGTACCGCTCGCTCGATTTCCGCGCGGCGGGCGGGGTCGATACGCGCTCGGCGGTGTGCCCGGACGCGAACGTCAATCTCTTCACGGGCACCATCTATGCCGCGCCCAGCCTCGCGCCGGGACTCAATAGCTGCGACCCGCGCGGTCCGGTGGATCTTGTTCCCGAAAATCGCACGCACAGCGCCTTCGTATCGGCCCGGCAGGAACTGTCGTCCGCCGTCACCCTGTGGGGCGACCTGCTCTATTCGGATCGCAAGGACATCGTGCAGGCGGCCTTGCCGGGACAGACCTTTGTCCTGTTGACCGTCGCCAACCCTTTCTTCCGTGAGCCGCCGGGGACGGGGACCTGGTACGAATATGTCGATTTCCGGCCCGACAATCTCGTCGGCGCGGATCATTTCGATCAGACCTTCCGTGTCCGGAGCGGCAATGCCACGGCCGGGATCGACGTCAAATTGCCCGGCGATTTCAAGGCCAGCCTGTTCGGCACCTTCAACTGGTCGCGCAACGACACCTTCCAGCCGGGCATCGATACCACGGCCTTGGCCGCGGCGGCGGCGGGGACCACGACCGCCACGGCTCTCGACCCTTTCGGAACCGGCACCAGCCCGGCGGTGGTCGCGGCCATTCTCGACAATCCGACCGACTTCACCAACCGCCAGCGCACCCGGATCGGCGCGGTGAAGGTCGACGGATCGCTGGCCGATCTGCCGGGCGGGGCGGTCAAGGTCGCGCTGGGAGCGGAATATCGCCGCGAAACCTATATGCAGCGCGGATCGAGCGGCGGCGTCGGCTTTCCCGAGGATCTGAAGCGCAGCGTGCAGTCGCTCTATAGCGAATTGTTCGTGCCGATCGTCGGCGAGGGCAATGCGTCGCCGATGGTTCACAGCCTCGCGCTGTCGCTGTCGGGGCGGTACGATCATTACAGCGATTTCGGTTCGACGACCAATCCCAAGGTCGGCATCACCTGGGAACCGGTCGAGGGCGTGAATTTTCGCGGAAGCTATGGGCGCTCCTTCCGCGCGCCGGGTCTGCGCGATCTCGGCTCGACGGTCGGCTCCTATTATGCCGCCGCTGCGCTGGTCGACGCCTTCGGCGCGCGCGACCCGTTGCGCGGCGCGGCGCAGGTCAACACCATCCTGCTCTTTGGCGGCAATCAGAATCTGAAGCCCGAAAAAGCCCGCACCTTCTCGCTCGGCGTCGATCTGAAGCCCGGATTCGCGCCGAATCTGACCGCGGGCGCGACCTTCTATGACATCAAATATAATGATGTGATCGGCACGCCCTCGGGCCTGGGCGCTCTCATCTTCACCGATCCGACCTTCGCGTCGCTTGTCATTCGTGACCCGAGCGCCGCGCAGGTCACGGCCGCGATCACCAACACCGTTCCCTTTTTCTATAGCTTCGCGGCGGTGCCGACGATCGAGAACATCCTCGATCTGCGGCAGGGCAACTTCGGCATCCGCAAGACCAGCGGGATCGACTTCGACGTGCGATACCGGCACATGGCGCGCTTCGGCACCATTTTCGGCGGCATCGCGGGCAATTATATCGTGAAATACCGGACGCAATTGTCGCCGACGTCGGCAGTCAGCAATTCGCTCGACGCCGGTATCCCGCGAACGACTCTGCGCACGACGCTGGGCGTGAACGCCGGTCCCGTGACGCTCGTCAACTTCGTCAATCACCGCAGCGGTGTCACGGCACCCTTCGCGACCCCGACCGGATCGAGCCTTTATCATTCGAAGGGCTATACGACAGCCGACCTGCGCCTGTCGGTGAAGCTGCCCGATACCGGCTTCCTGAAAGGGACGGAAGTGGCGATGCAGATCAACGATCTGTTCGACGCCACGCCGCCCTTCTTCCCCGGCACGGACGGCATCGGCGGGACCTATAACGCGATCGGCCGCTATGCCGCGATGAGCCTTCGCACGTCCTTCTGATGCGTGGGCGGCGACCGTGAAGGAGCCGCCGCCCGCCACCCGCTTTCCCGATCGAGTCAAGGTTCCCTGTCGATGAGTCATGCCGCCAGCCAGGCGATTGTTTCCGATCCCGTTCCGCAGATCCGCCTGTTCACGCAATGGCTTCGCATCCATCAGGACCGGGACTTCGCCGACTATGAAGCGTTGCGGCGCTGGTCGGTGACGGACCTGGACGGGTTCTGGCGCGCCATCTGGGACTATGGCCGGATCGAATCCCCGACACCCTTTTCCACGGTCCTGACCGACGACACCATGCCGGGCGCGCGCTGGTTCGAAGGCGCACAGGTCAATTACGCCCGGCACGTCTTTCGCCATGTCGGCCCTGCCGAGGCGGCGGGCCAACCGGCGATCGTCGCCGAAAATGAGCGCGGCGACCGAACGGTGCTGAGCTGGGCGGAGTTGCGACGGCAGGCGGCGTCGCTGGCGCTCGAGCTTCGTCGGCACGGGATCGGACGGGGTGACCGCGTCGCGGGCTATCTTCCCAACATTCCCGCCGCCGTCATCGGCCTGCTGGCCTGCGCCAGCCTCGGCGCGATCTGGACGCTATGTTCGCCCGACATGGGCGTCCATGCGGTCCTCGACCGCTTCCGGCAGACCAGGCCCAAGGCGCTGATCGCCGTGGACGGGGTCCTTTATGCGGGAAAGGAGATGGACCGCAGCGCCGCCCTCGCCGACATCCGGCGCGAACTGCCCGGCATCGAAACATTGTTCCTGATCCAAAGCGGATATGGCGCGCGCAAAGTGCCGGACGCCATCGCCTTCGAGGCGGCGGTCGCGCGGGACGACGCGGCCGTCGCGGCGTTCGAACCCGAATGGCTGCCCTTCGACCATCCGCTGTGGATTCTCTATTCGAGCGGGACGACGGGCCTTCCCAAGCCGATCGTCCACGGCCATGGCGGCGTCATCCTCGCGACCTGCGCGGGACAGCTCCATTTCGATCTCGGCTCGAGCTATGAGGCGAACACGCTCGGCGACCGTTTCCACTGGAGCAGCGCGACTGGCTGGGTGATGTGGAACATCCAGGTCGGCGGGCTGCTGAGCGGCACGACCATTTGCCTTTTCGACGGCTCGCCCAGCGGCGCGAAGGGCGATCCCGACTGGACCCGGCTGTGGGACTTCGCGGCGCGCAGCGGCGTGACCTGGTTCGGGGCCGGTGCGGCTTTTTTCACCAGTTGCCGGAAGGCGGGACTCGACCTTGCCCGCATCGAGGGACTCGCGGTCATTCGCGCGCTCGGCAGCACCGGATCGCCGCTCCCGCCCGATGTCCAGCGCTGGGGTTCGGCGGAGTTCGCGAGGCTGGGCCGACCCGATATCTGGTGGTGCAACGTCAGCGGCGGGACGGAGGTCGCCGCCGCCTTCATGGCCGGAAATCCCGAACTGCCCGACACGCCGGGGCGGCTGCAATGCCGTCATCTCGGCGCCGCGATCGAGGCCTGGAACGAACAGGGCGAACCCGTGATCGGCGAGGTCGGCGAACTGGTCTGCACGCGCCCGTTTCCCAGCATGCCGCTGTATTTCTGGGGGGATACGGATGGCGGCCGTTACCGGGAATCCTATTTCGCCGAATGGCCGGGAATCTGGCGGCACGGCGACTGGCTGACGATCGGCGCCGACGGCGCCTGCACGATTTCGGGTCGCAGCGACGCGACGATCAACCGGCACGGACTGCGCATGGGCACGGCGGAGATTTACGCGGCGGTCGAACGGCTGACCGAAATTGCCGACACGATGATCATCGACGTCGAGGGGGGAGACGGCGACAGCCAGCTGATCATGTTCGTCGTCCCGACCGAAGGCCACCATGTCGATGCGGGAATGGAAGCGGCGGTGGCGGCCGCCATCCGCACCGGCCTGTCGCCGCGCTTCGTCCCCGATCGGCTGATGGCCGCGCCGGGCATCCCCCGCACGTTGTCGGGCAAGAAGCAGGAATTGCCGATCAAGCGGCTATTCGGTGGCTGGCCCGTCGCAAAAGTGATCAATGTCGATGCGACCGCCACGCCGGACGTCCTGCCATGGTATATCGATCAGGCGGAACGCTGGCGCGCCGGCTCGATTCAGAAGAACTGACAGGGAAGGGCGGAAAATGGAGCGAGTCGGATTTCCGGAACAGGCGGCCGCCGCGGACAGCCGCGCGCCGGGCAATCGCGGCCTTGTGCTCGGCATGCTATGTTTCGTTTATGTGCTGAACTTCCTCGACCGCCAGCTCGTTTCGATCCTTGCCAAGCCGATCCAGGACAGCTTGCAGATCACCGACAGCCAGCTCGGCCGGATCACGGGTTTCTATTTCGCGCTCTTTTACTGCTTCATCGCCATTCCGGTCGGTTGGCTGGCCGACCGGACGAACCGCGTGAAGGTCCTCTCGATCGCCTGCGGCCTGTGGAGCGCCGCGACCGCCGCCTGCGGCATGGCGGCCAACTACGGCCAGCTCGTCGTCGCCCGCATGGCCGTCGGCGTAGGCGAGGCGGGGGGCGTGCCCCCATCCTATGCGATCATCTCCGATACAGGGAATCTTCAATCTGGGACCGCCGCTCGGCTCGGCGCTGGGCGTGGCCTTCGGGGCATCGCTCGCGGCCGCCTATGACTGGCGAGTGCCATTCTATGTCGTCGGCGCCATCGGAGTCCTCACGGCGGTGGTCGTCTATATGATCATTCCGGAACCCCGACGCGGACAATATGATCCGGCTCCGGATTCGTCCGCGGCCGCGGGTTCCGGCCAAAGTTTCGGACAGGCGATCCGCGCCTTCTTCGGCAACAAGATCCTCGCGGTCGCGGCGCTCGCCAGCGGCGCCGCCAATTTCATCACTTATGGACTCAGCAACTTCGCGACCCTGTTCCTGATGCGCGAGAAGGGGATGGCGCTGGAGGAGGTCGCGATCTGGTATGCGCTGGCCGTCGGCATCGGCATGGGGGCGGGCATCTTCGTCTCGGGCCGCCTCATCGATCGCTTCGGCGTCCGGGACAAGGCCGCCTATGCCACACTTCCCGCGCTTTCGCTGCTGCTCGCCTTGCCCTTCTTCCTGGGTTTCGCCACTGTCGACCGGTGGGAGGCGTCGCTGGCGCTGCTTTGCGTGCCGCTGTTCCTCAACTCCTTCTTTCTCCCCGCGACCGTCACTTTCGTTCAGGGGGAGGTCGATCCGGGCGCGCGGGTGATTTCGGGGGCGCTGCTGCTGCTCGTCATGAACCTGATCGGGCTTGGGCTGGGACCGACGTTCGTCGGCATGGCGAGCGATTTCTTCCGTCCCGAATATGGGGAGCATGCCTTGCGGATGGCTTTCTATGCGCTCGCGCCCATGTATCTTGTCGCGGCGCTTCTTTTCCTGTGGCTCGCCCGGCTGATCAAATTGTCGGCGTGATGTTCGGAGACTATCCATGACACGAAGCGTTCAACTGGCCGCGCTGGCGGTCTTGACGATGGCGGCGTCGGCGCCGGTCGCGGCTGCCGAAGCGCCTGAGGCGGCGGCAAAGCGCTGCCATGCCCTCGGCACCTTGCAGCTTCGCGACACGAGCATCGTCAGCGCGGCGTTCGTCCCCGCCAGGGCCGCCGAGACGACGATCGCGGGCGAGACGCCCGGCCACCGCAGCTTCTGCCGCGTCGTCGCGCGCGTGAAGGCGGCGCCCGATTCCGACATCGGCGTCGAAATCTGGTTGCCGGTCGAGGGCTGGACCGGCGTCTTCCACGGCAATGGCAACGGCGGCTTTGCCGGTGTCCTCGCCGGGGGCTATGCCGGAATGGCGGACGGGCTGCGGCGAGGATTTGCGACCGCGACGACCGACACCGGAACGGCTCCCGCCACGCCGCTGGAGGGCGACGCGCTGATCGGCCACCCGCGCAAGTGGCGCGACTGGGGCCGCCTGTCGACGCATGTGATGACGGCTACCGGAAAAGCGATCACCAGGGCCTTTTACGGTCAGGACGCCCGGCGGGCCTTTTACACCGGCTGCTCGACCGGCGGCCAGCAGGGCCTGATCGAATCGCTTTATTATCCGGACGATTATGACGGCATCCTCGTGGGCGCGCCGGTCATCAACCGGACCTGGGGCCATGCGGCGGTGCTGTGGGACCATGCCGCGGCGCATCGCACGCCTGGCAGCCTCCTTTCTCCCGCCAAGCTGAAGCTGCTCAACAAGGCGGCCATCGCGACCTGCTGGCGGCAGGGGCACGGGCTGGCCGGGGACCCTTTCGTCTCGGACCCCTTCAGTTGCCGCTTCGATCCCGCCGTCCTGACGTGCAAGGGCGCGGCTTCGGACGGTTGCCTGACCGAAAGCGAGGTCGCGACCGCCCGCGCCTTCTATTCGGGACCGACGCGCCGCGACGGCAAGGCAAGCTATTTCGGCTGGCTGCCCGGCAGCGAGACGCCTGATGCGTACGGCTGGTCCTTTCTGCAAACCCCGATCAATGGCGAGCCGCCCTTTGGCAGCCTGTTCAAATGGGTGTTCGGCGCCGATTGGGACTGGAAGGGGTTCGATTTCGATCGCGACATGCCCAGGGTCGATGCACAGCTCGGTCCGATCGTGAACGACGCCACGCGCGGCAGTCTGGACGCGTTCGTCAAGCGGGACGGCAAGCTGATCATCTATCATGGTCTCGCCGACACCCTCGTGGCGCCGGGCCAGTCGGTGGCTTTCTATGAACGGCAGGCGGCCGCGCTTGGCGGCACGCGCAAGCTGGAGGACAATGCCCGCCTGTTTCTGGCGCCCGGCATGATGCACTGCGGCGGCGGCACGGGTCCCGACGCGTTCAACGCCACGCTCGGCATTCCGCCCCGGCCGCCGGTCGACGATGCGCGGCACGATATCTTCTCGGCCCTGATCGCCTGGGTCGACAGGGACGAGGCGCCCGATCGCATCGTCGCGACGAAATTTTCAAGCGAGGACAGGAGCGAAATCGAAATGCAGCGGCCGATTTGCCCCTATCCCCGCAAAGCAGTGTATCGCGGCGCGGGTTCGACGCGGTCGGCCGGCAATTTCCTGTGCACCCCGCCGTAACGGCAGGACCTACCAGTTCATGGTCCGGCGCGTGACGATCACGCCGTCCCCCGCCCTGCGGTAGGGGACGACATGCGGCGGAAGGGCGGGGGCGCGGCTTTCCGTCGCGGGCGGGCGGTCGAGCACTTCGGCCATGCGGACCTCCATCGTGCCCGGCCGGTCCGCGCTCAGGCTCAGATGCACTTCCTCGTCGCCGCTGGCATGGAATATCAGTTGCGACCAGGCACCGGCCTTCAGCGTGCCGGGGACCGGGCGCTCCATCAGCCGCAGCCCCGTCAGATCGACCGATGGCCGGAAAAAGAGCCGCATATAGCGGCCGCCGTTGGCGTTGCCGGCGCGGACGCCGAGGCGCCACGCCTTGCCATCCGGCGTGGCGGCCACCGCGAGCCGCGGCGGAACGAAGGGCGTGCTTTCGGCTTTCGCCACCCAATGCGCATCCTTGGAAAGCGGCGCGATCGAGCGGAGCGTGGGCTTGCCGCCATCCTGCGCGAGCGCTGCCCGCACCCAGCCGCTCTTGTCCAGCTTGCCGCTCATCCACAAGGAACTACCGTCATCGGCGTCCGTGACATGGAAAAGCTCGACCAGTTCGGGGCTGGCCGCCGAGGGCGTTCGGCCGTTGATTCCGGCGGCGGCGCAGAGCGCAAGACCGGCGATGACCAGGAGCGCCCCGGCGCGGCCCAGTCCGCGCAGCGCCCAGATCAGGGGAAGCAGCGCCAGCACGGTCAGCAGAATGAAGGGCGCGAGCACGACAGGCAGCGCCGCGCCGATCATAACGAAGAAGTCATAGCCGGTTCGCGCCATGAGTCCGGCGATCAGTGCGGCAGGCAGCGCGGCGGCGATGAGCGCGGCCGGGCTTCCGGCGCGGCGGGGCGCGAACAGCGCCAGCGCTAGCGCTGGCAACAGCAGCAGCAGCGGCCAGATGAGCGCATGCGCTCCGTTGGGCAGGAAGAACTGGAACAACAGCGCCGCGATGCCGACCGGCAAGGCTGCGCCCGCGAGCCAGCCCGGCAGCGCGGATGGGCGGGCGGCGGCGGCGAGCGCGGACAATCCGGCGGCGAGGCCGAGCGCGAGCGGGACGAAGCTGAAATCGCCAAGGAGCGCGGCCAGCGCGCCCGCCGCCGCGACGCCGATGGCAAGCGCGAGCAGTCCCCGCCGGTCCCTTGCCACCGCAGCGACCAGCAGCGCGCCGGTGCCGAACCCCAGCAGCAGCGACGCGGACAGAAGCCACCAGAATTGGCCGAGAACCGCGTAAGGCGAAGCGATGTCGCGCAGCAGCAGCGCGACGAGGCGCTGCGCGAACACCAGCACCGTCGCGATGCCCAGCAAAAGCGCGATTCCGCCGCATAGGCCCCGTGCGACGTCGCGCCCGTCGATCGCGCGGCGCGCGATTCCCGTGCCGACCATCGCGAACAGGCCGCCGACCGCGAAGATGGCGAGCACCCAGCCGACCGAAGCGGAATAGGCGATGAAATATTGGCCGAACAGGTCGGCGAACACCATGTCGCCCGCGCTGCGGTCGAGGTCTTCGGCCTGGGCGAAATCGCGCAGGAGCGGCAATATCTGGTCGCCCATATGCTGGACGCTGCGCGGATTGAGGCGCTCGGCCGTCGACATCGGCGTATGATAGGCCATCTGGTGCCCGACGAAGGCGAAGTTCATGCCGATATGGCCGCGTTCCAGCGCCGCGGTCAGGTCGGTGTCGTTGGGCATTCGCTCACCATCAGCGAATCGGACGCGGGCACCGTGGCGGTGCGGCCATAGGCTTCGATCAGCGCCCGGTTGCCGGGGCTGGTCTGGAACATCAGCGTCCGGCCGCTGTCGCCGCGCGCCTCCATGTTGATGACGGAACCCACGCGGCGGCGCAGCGGGTCGTCCTGGAAAAAGGCGTTGGCGCCCAGCAGCCCGGCCTCTTCGCCATCGGTGAAGAGGAACAGGACCGATCGGCGCAACACGCCCCCGGCCTTGAGCGCGCGCGCGATCTCCAGTGCAGCCGCGACGCCTGCGGTGTCGTCGCCCGCCCCCGGCGAGAGCGGCGCGGTGTCGTAATGCGCCATCAGCAGGATCGCGGGCAGCGCCGGGTCGCGGCCCCTCAATTCGCCGACGATGTTGCGGACGCGCCCGCCGATCGCGGCGTCGGCCGAATTGCGGCGCGTCACCACGACCGTCTGGTCCCGCATCTGCGGGGCGAGACCCAGCGCCGTCATCCGCGCCGTCAGATAGCGGCGCGTGTCCTCGATGGCGGCGGAGCCGATCGGATGCGGGGCGACCGCGATCGCGCGGACGTCCTGCATCGCCCGCTCCGCCGAAAACAGGGTGTCCGGCGCCGTATCGGGCAGGGGCGGGGGCAGGCGATTGGCGGACCATGCCAGCAAGGTCGCCGCCGCGACGACGAGCAGCACGAGGAGGCGGCGAAGTATCTGCCCGGCAGGGGGATGGCCCGCGGTCTCGTGCGGATCGGTCTGCATCACTCCATCGCTCCCGTTCGCGCCGCGGCCGGATATCCTCGGAGGCCGTCATTTCCGTAATTTTCAGATTTGTCAAATTTTGGCCCGATCAGGTCGTTGTCCCTAAGGGCCGCGAAACCGCTCGGCCGCCGCCTGCTCCGCTTCCTTGATGCGGAGTGCATTGATGAAAATATGTGCTAAATGGAGAATCGACGGAAAGGAACGGCATGGCGTTGACGCGGGACGAGCGAGGGGAGGGTGCCAAACGACGGGGGGAGGCGGGGCAGGACCCCGGCCTTTTCCTGCGGGAATACCGGACGGAAAAGGGCTGGACGCTGGTCGAGGTGAGCGAACGGACGGGGATTCCCGTTTCGACGCTGTCCAAGGTCGAAACGGGCAAGATGTCACTGAGCTATGAAAAGCTCGTGCGGCTGAGCCGGGGGATGGGCATCGACATCGCCCGCCTGTTCGCCGCGCCTTCGGCGCCGTCCGGGACGGCGCAGCAGGTGGTGACGGGCCGCCGCAGCATCACGCCCGCGAACGAAGGCACCGCGATCAAGACGTCGATCTATAATTACACCTATCCTTCGGCCGACCTGCTGAACAAGGCGCTCAACCCGATGATCATCGAGGTGAAGGTGCGGTCGATCGACGATTTCGGCGAACTGATGCGCCATCCGGGCGAGGAATATGTCCTGGTGCTGGAAGGGCAGTGCGAGCTTCATACCGACATCTATGCGCCTTCGCTTTTGAAAACGGGCGATTCGGCTTATTTCGACGCATCGATGGGGCATGGCTATATCGCGGTGGGCGAGGGACCGTGCCGGATTCTCTCGGTCTGCTCGGCCAATGACGCCGATCTGAAATCCTCGCTGCCGCCCATCGAGGGCTGACCGCGCCTGAACGGCGGATTTCCGGGCGCGGATGCCTGGCCCGACACGCGTGCCCGTTTTTCGGATATCTATTTGGCCGTTGACAAAATCGGCCGGCGATGGCTTGTCCTGAATGAAAAAAATTTCAATATAAGAAAAACCATCTCCGTCCGGCCGAAGGGGCGCGGGGGCGGACGGGCGGGAGAAGCGGGATGCGGTTCATGGGATCGATCAGGATGGCGGCCGTGCTGGTGCTGGGGGCGCTGGCGGGTTCCGCCGCCTCGGCCCCGCCGCCGCCCGCCCCGTCCGCCGAGCGGACGGACGCGGCGCCCCCGGCGCGGGCGTTGACGAAGGCCGATGTCGACGCATGGCTCGATGGTTTCATGCCCTTTGCGCTCGAACGCGGAAACGCCGCGGGGGCTGTCGTCATCGTGGTCAAGGACGGAAAGCCGCTCACCGAGCGGGGATTCGGCTTTGCCGATATCGCGCGGCGGCGTCCGGTCGATCCCGAAACCACGCTGTTCAAGCAGGCGTCGGTTTCGAAGACGATCACCTGGACCGCCGTCATGCAGATGGTCGAGGCGGGCCGGATCGAACTCGACAAGGATATCAACGCCTATCTTGATTTCCGGATTCCGGCCTATGACGGCAAGCCGGTGACGATGCGCAACCTGATGACGCACACGGCGGGTTTCGACGAAGTCCAGCGCGGCCTGAACAGCTATGACATAAAGGATATTCCCACGCTCGCGGCGGCGATGAAGCGGCAGGTGCCGCCCCGCATCTATGCCCCCGGCACCACGCCCGCCTATTCCAACTATGGCACGGCGCTTGCCGGCTATATCGTCGAGCGCGTCTCCGGTCTGCCCTTCGACGATTATGTCGAGCAGCGGATATTCGCGCCCGCCGGCATGACGCGATCGACGATGCGCGCGCGCCTGCCCGCGCGGCTCGAGCCGCTGCTGGCGAACGGCTATGTCCTGGGTTCCGGCCAGCCGGGGCGGCCCGAACTCAACAGCTTCGCGCCCGCGGGCGGCCTGGCCGCACCGGGCGCCGACATCGGCCGCTTCATGATCGCGCACCTCGATGATGGCGGGCCGCTGCTGAAGCCCGGGACGGCGCATCTGATGCACGACAGCATCACGCGGGCGATCCCGCCGCTCAACGGCATGGCGCTCGGTTTCTACGAACAGAATATCAACGGGCGCAGGGTGTTGTCGCACGCGGGCGATTCGATCGTCTTTCACAGCCAGCTGTGGATGTTTCCGAAAGAGAAAGTCGGCCTCTATGTGTCGATGAACGCCGCGGGCACGGACAAGCTGTCGGCCGCGATCCGCAGCCATTTGTTCGAGGCTTTCGCCGACCGCTATTTTCCGGGCGAGCAGCGCGACGGGCGTGTCGACGCCGCGACGGCGCGCGCCCATGCGCGGATGATGGTCGGAACCTATAACAAGACCCGGCGGCTGGAGACGAGCTTCCTGAAGGCGGCGGAACTCGGCGGTCAGTATAAGGTCGCGCTCGACGCCGACGGTGGGCTTCTGTTCAAGGCGGCGGCGGACCTTGGCGGCGCACCGCGCAAATGGGTCGAGATCGCGCCCTTCGTCTGGCGCGACGCGGGCGGCAAGATGCGGCTGGCCGCGAAGGTGGAGAATGGCCGCGTCGTCCGTTTCGGCATCGACAGCTCTTCGCCCTTCATGCTTTTCGAACCCGTTCCCTGGTACAGCTCGAGCGCCTGGCTGACGCCCGCGCTGCTGGCGAGCCTGGGCGCCTTGCTGCTGACGGCGCTGTCATGGCCGGTCGTCGCGCTCGTCCGGCGCCGTTATGCGGTGCATCCGGCGCGCAGCGCCGCCGAATGGCGGGCCTATCGCCTGACGCGCGCGCTGGCCGGGCTGGCGGTGGCGGTCATGGTCGCATGGCCGGTTTTCGCATCGGCGCTGCTGTCCGATTTTTCGTCGATGAACGGAGAACTCGATGCAAGCCTGATTGCGCTGCGGATCGCAACGCCCCTGATTCTCGCCGCGTTGCTGGCGGCGGCGGCATGGAATTTCCGGCTGGTCTGGAAGGGCGCGCCGGGCCGATTCGCCCGCTTCTGGGCCGCGGTGCTGATCCTCAGCGCGGTCGTGCTGCTGTGGGTCGCGATCGTCTTCCATCTCATCGGCTTCGGCACGCGCTTTTGATCAGGCGCGGTGTCTGTCGAATATTGTTGAATTTTCAAAAACGGAAAATTATGGTCCATTCAGGCGTATATGTGGTGCAATAAGGATCATTGTCCTTGTATGCGGTGTATGATTCTTGCAGGGTGAACCAGGTGAATATTCAGACTTCTCTCGATGCCGGCACGGGATCGCTCAGCCTGCCGCAGCCCTATCTGCTGTTCCTGGGCGATACGACCGAGCGCGGCTATGCCAAGACGGCGTTCGGGCTGCGCGATTGGGCGCCCGAGAAATGCATCGGCGAATATGCCCTTCCCGGCGCGACCGTCAGCGCGGGTCTCGACACGCTTACGCCGGCGCAGGCGCGCGCGCGCGGCGCGCGATCGCTGCTGATCGGCGTCGCGAACAGCGGCGGCGTCATTCCCGAAAGCTGGCTTCCCGCGCTGACCGAGGGGCTGGAGGCCGGGCTGGATATCGTCAGCGGCATGCACATGCGCCTTGCCGACCTGCCCGGACTAGCCGACCGGGCGGCGCGGCTGGGTCGGCAATTGATCGACGTGCGCTGCGCGCCGCGCGGATTGTCGGTCGGCACGGGGCGCAAGCGTTCGGGCAAGCGCCTGCTCGCGGTCGGGACCGATTGCGCGCTGGGCAAGAAATATACCGCGCTGGCGATCGTCCGCGCCTTTGCCGAGCGGGGCATCGACGCCGATTTCCGGGCCACCGGCCAGACCGGCATCATGATCGCGGGCGGCGGAATGCCGATGGACGCCGTGGTTTCCGACTTCGAGGCGGGCGCGGCGGAGGCGCTGAGTCCCGACGCGGCGCCGGATCATTGGGACGTGATCGAGGGGCAGGGATCGCTTTTCCATCCCGCCTATGCGGCGGTGTCGCTGGGGCTGCTCCACGGCAGCCAGCCCGATGTCATCATCGTCTGCCTCCAGCCCGGCCGTACCGAAATCCTGGGCCACGCGGGCTATGGCCTACCGAGCGTCGAGGAGGCGATGGAACTCAATCTGCGGCTGGGCGCGCGGACCAATCCGGCGATCCGCTGCGCGGGCATGTCCTTCAATACGGCGCATATGGACGCGGCGGAAGCGGCGGCGCTGATGAAGGCCGAAAGCATCCGCCTTGGCATGCCCGTCGCCGATCCGGTGCGGGGAGGGGACGCGCTCGACCGCCTCGTGGACGCCTGCCTTGCATGAGCGCGGGCGATGGCGGCGCGTCCTGCGCTGGCTGAAGCGCATCCTGCTCGGCCTGCTGGCGCTGCTGCTGCTCGCCCTTGTCGCCGGTGCGATCTATGAGGCGCTGGGCCGCCGCGACGCGGAAAGGACCCATCCGCCGCGCGGGCAGATGGTCGATGTCGGCGGGCGAAAGATGCACATCGATTGCCGCGGCACGGGGTCGCCGACCGTCATCTTCGAATCGGGGCTGGGAACCGGCGGGACGATCGACTGGACGCTGGTGCACGACCGCATCGCATCGTTCACGCGCGCCTGCGCCTATGACCGCGCGGGAATCATGTGGAGCGAACCCAAGGGCACGCCGCAGCGCGCCGCCGCCGTCGCCGACGATCTGCACGCCTTGCTGAAGGGCGCGGGGATCACCGACCGGCTGGTGCTCGTCGGCCATTCGATCGGCGGACCCTATACGCGAACCTATGTCGGCAAATATGGCGACGGGGTCGCGGGGCTGGTCATGGTCGACACATCGCATCCCGATCAGGTCGCCCGGCTCGGAAAGGTTGCGAGGACCGACGCCGATCCGCGAAAGGTCGCGTGGATCATGCACAGCGCAAAGGCGCTGGCCTGGACCGGCGCGGTGCGGTTGGCGATGGCGAAGGCCGGACAGGGAAAATTGCCCCGCGACGCCGCCGCCCGGATGGCGGCCTATGCCAGCCTGTCGGTGAACGGCGCGACGGCGGAACTCGACGGCTTCGGCGCGACGATGGACGATGCGCGCACGGTCCGGAGTTTCGGAAACCGGCCGCTGATCGTGCTGACCGCGATGGCCCCGTTCAAGCCCGCTGAACTCAAGGGACTGGGGATAAAGGCGTCGGACGGCGCGCGGTTCAAGCAGGAATGGCGTCGGCTGGGCGCGGAGCAGGCGGCGCTTTCGACGCGCGGCCGCCAACAGGTCGTGGCCGACGCGGGCCACTATATCCAGATCGATCGCCCCGATGTCGTGATCGCCGCCGTCCGCGAGGTGGTGGACGAGGTGCGCGCCGGTGGGGACGGCTTGAACAATGGGGTCGCCGGTCAGGCGACCACCGATAGGGAGATGGAATGATGAAGCGTAAGATCCTTTTCGGCGCCTTGTCGATGCTGCTCGTCGCCAATACGCCCGCGCCCGACTATGACATCGTGATCCGGGGCGGGCGCGTCCTCGACGGCGCGGATCGAGGCGATGGGGCGCGAGGTCCGCGTGGCGATGGAAAATGGCGCTTTCGGCATTTCCAGCGCGCTGATCTATCCGCCCAGCAGTTTCCAGACCACGTCCGACCTCGTGACGCTGGCGAAGGTCGCGGCGCAATGCGACGGTTTCTATGCGACGCACATGCGCGACGAGGCCGAGGGCCTGGTCCAGGCGATCGAGGAAGCGATCGAGATCGGCGAGAAGGGCGGAGTCAAGGTCGAGATTTTCCATCTCAAGGCCGGCTATGCGCCCGGCTGGGGCAAGCTGATGCCGCAGGCGGTCGCGGCGATCAACGCGGCGCGCGCGCGGGGAGTCGATGTCGCGGCGGACATCTATCCCTATACCGCCGGCGGCACGGGCCTGGAGGTCATCGCGCCGAGCTGGGTGTGGGCGGACGGCATTCAGAAAGGCATCGAACGGCTCCGCGACCCCAAGCTGCGCGAACGGATGAAGAAGGAAGTCGCGGCGGGTTCGATGCCCGGCTGGTCGAACCTCGTCCACGCCTCGGGCGGCTTCGCCAATGTGCGGCTGGCGAACGGCTTCAGCGAGAAATACCGGCCCTATCACGGCCAGAGCCTTGCCGAGATCGGCGCCGCGCTGAACCGCGATCCGGCGGACGTCGCGTGGGACATCCTGCTCGAAGGTCTCCCCAACCGCTCCGTCGCGCTTTATTTCATGATGAGCGAACAGGATATCGAGACCGCGCTGAAACAGCCGTGGACCAGCATCGGCAGCGACGCGGCGGCGTCGGAGACATTCGGCGAGATGGACGCGCTGGGCCTGCCGCACCCGCGCGCCTATGGCACCTTTCCGCGCATCATCGCCGAATATGTGAAGCGCCGTCCGGTGCTGTCGCTGGAGGATGCGGTGCGCAAGATGACGGGCTGGCCCGCGCAGCGCATGGGTCTGTCCGACCGCGGGCTGATCCGCGACGGGATGCGCGCCGACATCGTCGTCTTCGACCTGGACAAGCTCGACGATGTCGCGAGCTGGGACAGGCCGATGGCGCCGCCGACCGGCATCGAAACCGTGATCGTCAACGGCGTCGTCACGCTGGCGGACGGCGCCTATAGCGGCGCGAAGGCCGGCGCGGTGCTGCGCCACGAGTGCGCGGCGCGCGCGCGGCCATGACCGGGACGCCCCAACAGAGGAAGGGAAAAGAGGCATGAAGAAGAGCATCATCGCCGCGCTGGCGTCCGTCTTGGCCACCTCGCCTGCGGCCGCGCAGGAACCGCCGGTTAAAACCTATATCCATGCTGGCCGCCTGCTCGCCGATCCTGCCGGCGGCCGGGTCGAAACGGAAAAGACGATCGTCGTCGAACGCGGTCGGATCGCCGAAATCCGCGACGGCTATGTCGGCGACGGCACGGCGATCGATTTGCGCGACGCCTTCGTGATGCCCGGCTTCATCGACAGCCATGTCCATCTGACCTTCGAATCGGGACCGACCAGCCAGATCGACGCCGTGACCAAATCGACGACCGATCAGGCGTTCGACGGCATCGTCTTTGCCGGGCGGACGGTGCGGGCCGGATTCACCACCGTCGTCGACCTCGGCGCCGACCCGGAAGCCATCAACGCGCTGCGCGACGCGACCGCCAGCGGCAAGGTCGTCGGGCCGCGTATCGTCGCCGCCGGGGGCGTCGCCGCGCACGGCGGGCATGGCGATATCCACGGCTATCGGCAGGAGATCCTCGACCTGTTCCGCGCCCCGACGCTGTGTTCGGGCGCCGACGATTGCGTGCGGGCCGTGCGTCTGGCGGTGCAGCAGGGCGCCGACATCATCAAGACCGCCTCGACCGGCGGCGTGATGTCGAACACCGCCGCCGGTCTGGGCCAGCAGATGAGCGATGCCGAACTGGTCGCGATCGTCGAGACCGCGCACCGGCTGGGCCGCAAGGTCGCCGCGCACGCCCACGGCACCGACGGCATCAACGCCGCGCTGCGCGCCGGGGTCGATTCGGTCGAGCATGGCACCTATCTGGACGCCGAATCGATCCGCCTGTTCAAGGCGAAGGGAAGCTATTACGTGCCGACCTTGCTGGCCGGTGAAACCGTGTCGCAGCAGGCCGAAGCCGCCGACTGGATGCCCGACGCCGTTCGCGCCAAGGCGCGCACCGTCGGTCCGCTGATGGTCGATGCGCTGCGGCGCGCGCACCAGGGCGGCGTCCGCATCGCCTTCGGCACCGATTCGGCGGTTTCCCGCCATGGCGAAAATGCCCGCGAATTCGCGCTGATGGTCAAGGCGGGACTGACTCCGCTCGACACGATCCGCGCCGCGACGGTGTGGGGCGCGGCGCACGTCGGGCTGGAGCGGGAGATCGGGTCGATCGCGGCGGGCAAGGCGGCCGATATCGTCGCGGTGCGCGGCGATCCGCTGGAGGATGTCCGGCGGCTCGAGACCATGCGCTTCGTGATGAAGGGCGGTGCGGTGGTCCTGCCCGCCGGTCACTGAGCCGGGGCGTTTTTCAGCGCGGGGGAGAGGGATATGCGATCGTTCATGAAACTGGCCCTGCTGCCGTTCGTCTTGCTGCTGGGTGCCGGAGCGTTAACGCCCGGCTCCGCCGCACCGCCGCAAGGCGCAGAGCCGGACACGGACGGCGGCGCGGCGCTGACAAAGACCGATATCGACGCCTGGCTCGACGGCTATATGCCCTATGCGCTCGCGCGCGGCGATCTGGTGGGGGCCGTGGTCGTCGTGGTCAAGGACGGACAGGTGCTGACGCAGCGCGGCTTCGGCCATGCCGACCTGGCCCGGCGAACGCCGGTCGATCCCGACCGGACGCTGTTCCGTCCCGGTTCGGTGTCGAAGCTGTTCACCTGGACCGCCGTGATGCAGGAGGTGGAGGCGGGCCGGATCGATCTTGACAAGGACGTCAACGCCTATCTGGATTTCCGGATTCCGCCCTTTCAGGGCAAGCCCGTCACGATGCGCCAGTTGATGACGCACACCGCCGGGTTCGAGGAACATGGCAAGCGGACCATGTTCGAAGACCCGAAATTCGCGATCTCGCTGGGCGATTATGTGAAGGTTCTGCCAAGGCGCATCTATGCGCCGGGGACGACGCCCTCCTATTCCAACTATGGCACGGCGCTGGCGGGCTATATCGTCGAGCGTACGGCGAGGATGCCCTTCGACGATTATGTCGAACAGCGGATTTTCCGGCCGCTCGGCATGACGCGCTCGACCTTTCGTCAGCCGCTGCCTTCGGCTCTCGCGCCGTGGATGGCGACGGGCTATCGCAAGGGTTCGGCCGGACCCTCGAAATTCGAATTCGTCGGTCCGGGACCGGCGGGCGCGCTTTCCTCGACCGGCGCCGACATGGCGAAGTTCATGATCGCGCATCTGAACCGGGGCGCGGGGCTGATGACGCCGGAAACCGCGCGGCTGATGCACGACACGCCGCTCACCGTCCTGCCGCCGCTCAACCGGATGGAACTGGGCTTTTTCGAAACCAATATCAACGGCCGCCAGGTGATCGGGCATCTGGGCGACACCCAGCTTTTCCACACCGCGCTTCACCTGTTCATGAACGAGAATGTCGGTCTTTACATGTCGTTCAACGCGACGGGCGAGCAGGCGTCGGTGGGTTCGGTGCGCCGTGCGCTTTTCGAAGGATTCGCCGATCGTTACCTTCCCGGTCCCGAAATGCCCGCCACGCGCGTCGATGCCGCGACGGCGGCGCTTCATGCCAGGATGCTGGCCGGGAACTGGCGCCACAGCCGCCGCGCCGAATCGAATTTCTATGCACTGGCCTCGCTGATCGGTCAGGTGCCGGTCAGCGTCGACGCAAAGGGCGCGCTGGTCGTTCCGGCGGCGCGCGACCTGAACGGCGTGCCCGCGAAATGGGTCGAGACCGCGCCTTTCGTCTGGCATAACGCCAATGGCCACGGGCGGCTTGCCGCGCGGGTGGTCGATGGCAAGGCGGTGCGCTGGAGCATCGACGGCCTGTCGCCCTTCATGGTGTTCGACCGCGTGCCCGCCGCGCAATCGGCGGCTTGGATCAGGCCGTCGCTCTATGCCGGTCTTGTCGTCCTGCTGCTGACCTTCCTCCATTGGCCGGTTTCCGCGCTGATCCGCCGCCGTTACCGGGCGCCACTGACGTTGCAGCCGCGCGCGCTGCGGGCCTATCGCGGCGTTCGCGTCGCGGCGGGGCTGGTGGTCGCGCTCGCGAGTGCATGGACGGTCAGTCTGATGACGCTCAAGGCGCTGCCTTCCTTCGATCCGTGGCTGTGGCTGCTCCAGATCGCTGGCTGGATCATCTTCGTCGGCGGTGTGCTGATGGCGATATGGAATCTCCGCATCGTCCGTCAGGACCGGCGCGGCTGGTTCCGCACGCTGTGGGCGGCGCTCGTCCTGCTGGCGATGCTGCTGATGCTCTATACCGCCTGGACCTTTGGCCTGATCGCGATGACGGTGAATTACTGACGGCGAAAAGAAAGGCGGCGGGTCGCCCCGCCGCCTTTCGATCATCCGCCGATGCGGCTTGGTGTCGTCGTCAGAAGTTCAGCCTCACGCCGCCTGAAACATAGCGGCCGATCACGTCGTAATTCGGCGTGATATAGGGGGTCAGCGGCGGGTCGCGG
>PHEM01000451.1 GCA_002842935.1 Alphaproteobacteria bacterium HGW-Alphaproteobacteria-13
GGTGCGCGCGGCGATATAGGCCTGCACGGCGGGCGGCGCGGCGGAGCCGAACCCGCCGAAAAGGCTGCGGAACAGCGCGAAGAGGATGAACGTCAGCCCCGCCCCGATCAGCCCTTCCAGACCGGCCCACAGCACGAGACCGCACAAGGCCATCGACACGAAGAAGCCGATGGTGCCCATCGCCATCAGCGCCTTGCGCCCGCGCTTGTCCGACTGGCGCGCCCAGTGCGGCGCGGTCAGCACCCACAGCAGCGCCGACCAGCTGAACGCCAGGCTGACCCAGACGTCGGGGATGTTCAGCTTTGTGCCCATCGCGGGCAGGATCGACTGCAGCGCCGTACTGCCGGCGGCGGACACCAGCATCACCGCGAACAGCACGGCCATGCGGTCGGTGGGGATCGAATGCGGCGTCGCCGTCCCATCGGCCTTCAAGCCCGCCGTCATGTCCACCCCTTTCGCCCAGTCCGCCGTTGCTCGTCGCAAGCCAGCCTCTTCCTACAGGGGAAGTCCGTGCTGTCCATCGCCAAGTCCGACTCTTTATCTTGCGCTGCCGGGCCGATTTTGCCACGCCCTTGTCGAACTGCAACAATGCGAAAGCCGTCATGACCAACCCGCGGGCGCACGCCCAAGATTCAAAGGCCGCGCTGCCCCGCCGGATTCGCGAGAAGCTGAAGCAACTCCTGGGTCCCTGGGGGATGTTCGTGAAGGGCTTTATCAAGCACCCCGTCATGGTCGGATCGATCGTGCCGTCGTCGCCGACGCTGATCCGCCACATGCTGAAGCCCGTCGACTGGAAGAACACGCGCCTGTTCGTCGAATATGGGCCGGGCGTGGGCACGTTCTGCCGCCCCGTGCTCGAAAGACTGCCGGGCGACGCGACCTTGATCGCGATCGACACCAACGAGGATTTCATCGGCTATCTGCGTGAGAATATCCGCGACAGCCGTTTCGTCGCCGTTCACGGCTCCGCGGCGGATGTCGAGGCGATCATCGCCGCGCACGGCTTTTCCCACGCCGACTATGTGCTGTCGGGCCTGCCTTTCTCGACGCTGCCTGCCGGAGTCGGCCCGGCGATCGCGGCGGCGACTCACAGGGCGCTGCGCCCCGGCGGGGCTTTCCTCGTCTATCAGTTCCGTGCTCGCGCCCGCGACTTCCTCGCCCGGCATTTCCAGCGGATCGACAATGCGTTCGAATGGGTGAACATTCCGCCCTGTTTCCTCTTCTGGGGGTGGAAGGACTGAAAGATCGGCGCTAAACCTCCGGGTCCGGCTCGGCCAGGCCGAAGTTCAGCTTGCGCGACACCGTATAGTCGAAGATTCCGACGACGAACCACGCCAGCGTCCAGCGCAGGCGCTTCAGCCAGCCCGCGCGCGCCTTGTGCGACGCGGGCGTGACGGTTTCGCATTCGGGCTGCATCCGCGCGATGAAGCCGCGCATCGTTTCGGCGAAGCCGTGATCGGCGATGCGGACCATGACCTCGACGTTCAGGAACAGGCTGCGAATGTCGAAATTGGCCGTGCCGATATAGACGATGTCGTCGATGACGATCAGCTTCATGTGCAGCCGGCACGGCTGATATTCCCATATCTGTGCCCGCCGGCGCAGAAGATAGCCATAGAGCAGCCGCGACGCGCCGATGGTCGCCGGATTGTCCGACTTCGCCGCCATCACGAAGCGCGCGCGCCCGCGCTTGGCGACGCGCCCCAGGCGGCGCAGCATCCCCTGTCCGGGCGAGAAATAGGCCATCGCCATGTCGAGCTGCCGCGCATGGTCGAGATCGGTGCGAACCGCGCGCGCCCATGGCGACAGGCGCTGCGTCGGTCCGCCGACCAGCCAGCGCACAGGCCCGCGCGCGACCGGCCATTCGCGGATCATCCGCCGCAGCAGCAGCAGCTTGCCGTCATGGCGGACGCTGTAATCGTGGATCGCGTCGAACCATCGCTCCATCGACGCGACGCTTGGCCCATTCACCCACAGGCCGAGGTCGAACCAGCAGCGGCTGTTCCCTTCGCTGAGATAGGGGGCGGCGATGTTGAAGCCGCCCGTGACCGCGATCATGCCGTCGATCAGGATCAGCTTTTGATGATTGCGGATCAGATAGCTGTATCGCCAGCGCCGCGAAAAGAAGGTCACGCTTCCCCCCGCTTCACGCAGCGCGTCGAACAGGCTGTCCGACAGGTCGGACGAGCCGAAGCTGTCGATCACGGCCCGCACGCGCACGCCGCGCCGCGCGGCGGCC
>PHEM01000044.1 GCA_002842935.1 Alphaproteobacteria bacterium HGW-Alphaproteobacteria-13
CCCCGCGCAGGCGGGGACCGCTGGAGTTAGGACGCCAACGGTCCCCGCCTGCGCGGGGACGACGATTATGCCTCAAACATACATCCCCTCGCGCAAATTGATGCCATGCTCGATCCAGACCTTGAGCGCGCAGAGCATCTGCGACCAGCCCTGACAATTGCCGTAGGAGGCGTCGAGCGCGCCCTGATTTTCACGCCAGCCCTCTTCTGAAATCTTGACGAGCGTGCGGCCGTCGTCGAGACCTTTGAAGAGCATCGTCACGCGCGTGCGATAGTCGGCGGTCTCGAGACTGCCGCCCTCGACATTCGGCGCCTCGCCTTCATTGGCCTGCCATTCGAGGACGATCTTCTCGTCGGGAACGACCGCGATCACATAAACGGGAAAGGCGCCCGGATAGTCGTGGAAATCCCACTCCACCGTCGCGCCGGTCTCCAGCCGCCCCTTGGCGCCGCCCGTCGTCAAATAGTGCGACAGCTTCGCGGGATCGGCGACCGCCTCGAACACCTCGTGCACTGGCTTCGCGATGCGCGCCGCGACCCTGAATTTCAGCTCCATGCGCTTTCTCCGCTTGAGTCGCATCTGATTATGTTATAAATTTGCAACATGTCAATAACCGACGAGTTCGACCGCATCTTCAAGGCGCTGGCGTCGCGGGTCCGCCGCCAGATTCTCGACGATCTGAAGGATCAGCCGCTGACGACCGGCGCGCTGTGCGGGCATTTCCCCGACATCGACCGCTGCACGGTGATGCAGCATCTGAAAGTGCTGGAAGAGGCCGGGCTGGTGATCGCCGAGCGCCGCGGGCGGACGCGCTGGAATCACCTGAACGCCATGCCGATTCAGGACATCCACGACCGCTGGATCGGCCCGCATGCCGCCGCCGCGACGGCGCGGCTGGCACGGTTCAGGCACGGGCTGGAAAAATTGCCGGGCTGACGCCCGACCTGTCGCGGCTGCCCGTGAAGGCTTGTAACGCGTCGGGCCAAGGCTTCGACGCGTCCCCCTCCGGCCCGGTCAAGCGGCGAGGAAGGTCGCGATCGCCTCGCCCAGTTCGGGCTGCGTCACGCTCGACATATGCGTCCCCGGAATCGTCGCGAGCCGGGTGTCGGACAGATGTGCGGCGAGTTCGGACGCGGAGCCATTGTCCTGATCCTGGTCGCCGCACACGACCAGCGTCGGCATGGTGATCGCCGCGAGCGCGTCGGGCGGCGTGTCGGTGAAGCTGTCCAGCAAATGCCCGGCGGCGATGCGGTCGACCTTCATCGTCTTCATGAACTGGATCGACATCCATATGTCGTCGCCGCGCCTGGCGGTGTCATATTCGGCGATCGCGCGGCGAAAGAATTCCCCGCGCCGCTGCCACCCGGCCAGCCCCGCCAACCCCATGCCGCCGAGGATCAGGCGGCGCGGGCGCATCCCCGACACGACCGCGCGGACGCTGGTGCGCGCGCCGAGCGAGAAGCCGCCGAGGTCGAAATCTTCCAGCCCCAGATGCGCCACCAGATCCTGCAAGTCGCGCACCAGCACATCCGGCGGATAAAGCGCCGCGTCGTGCGGCGCCGCGCTCGACCCGTGGATGCGCAGGTCGGGCATGATGACGCGATAGCCCTCGCGAGCCACGCGCGCGGCGGTGCCGAACTTGATCCAGTTGACCTCTGCGCTGGAAAACAGGCCATGCAGCAGGACGAGCGGCGCGCCCTCGCCCACCTCGCGCCACGCGAGGCGGACGCCGTCGCGCGCTTCGAAAAATTGCGGTTCGATGCTCATCCCGGTGCCTTAGGATGCTTTGGGCCGAAGGAGAAGGCTTGGCACGACGCTAGGGGCGCGGCCGCAGCCCTTTCTGCTCCATGCGCCATTGCGCCATCTCGATGCGGTCCTGTCCGAAGAACGGCTCGCCGTCGAACAGCAAAGTCGGCACGCCCCAATGGCCCGCGGCTTCGAGCTTGGCCTGATTGTCCGCGATTTCCGCGTCGAGCGCTTCGGCGTCGGTCTCCGCCTCGGCGTCCAGTTCGGCGAGGTCCAGCCCCGCACGCGCCGCCGCGCCCGCCAGATGGTCGCCCAGATGCCAGTCGCTGACGCCGCCCCAGATCAACTGTCCCGCCTCGTGACAGAAAGCGAGGCTCTTGCCGCGCCGCGACGCCGCCTGCCCCAGCCGCGTCAGCCGGTATATATAGGGCTGCTCCGCCGCGATCTCGCGCGTCATCACATTCTGCACGATCGGGTCGGGACGCGGCGGGCCAAAGGGAATGCCGTGGAACTGCGCGACACGCATCATGTCGCGCATCGTATAGCCGAGCCAGTTGGGATGGTTGCGCTCGAAAAAATCGGGCTGCCGGATCGCCAGCGGATAGACGGGACGCAGGTCGATCGTCAGCTCGTGACTCGCCGTCAGCGCGCGGTAGCGGCCGATCGCGAGATAGGAATAGGGCGAACGAAAGGACCAGAAAAGATCGGCGGTCAGGCTCATGCGGCATATCCTCCCCAACCGGACGTAGCGCAGGCCAGGGCGGCGCGGATAGCCCCGAAATGAAGCCCGGCTCTGTTGCAACGCAGCATCTTGCCTATAATAGCAATGCTTATTATATCCTGCGTCATGAGCGAAACCATCGGGTTCCTGCTGAACGACACGGCGCGGCTGTTTCGCCGCGCGTTCAACGCGCGCGCGCGGGGCAGCGGCATCACGGCGCTGCAATGGCGGCTCGTGACCTATTTGATCCGCCACGACGGCATCCGCCAGGGTCCGCTGGCCGAGCTGATCGAGGTGGAACCGATCACGCTGTCGCGGATGGTCGACCGGCTGGTCGAAGCGGGACTGGTCGAGCGCCGCGCCGATCCGACCGACCGGCGCGCCTGGCTGCTCCACCTGACGCCGCGCGCGCGCGCCATGATCCAGAGCAAGAGCCATCTGGTCGAGCAACTGACCGAAGAAGCCACCGAAGGCCTGAGCGCCGCCGAACGCGACCAGCTGATCGCGCTGGTGGAGCGCGTCCGCGCCAACCTGTCGCGCCGCATTTGTCAAAAAGAGAACGCATGACGGACCAGACATCCCGCTCGCGCCCCCGCGCCGAAGAGGTCGCCTCGCCGACCGTCGCGCCGCGTCCCGACCCCCTGCCGCGCACAAATGCCCAGCCCGACGCGCCCGCCGACGCTTCCCCCGGCACCCCCGATGCGGCGGCGGGGGAGCGGACCGGCTGGCGCACGCGCCTGCTGATGTTCGCCCTGCCTGCCGTGCTGCTGGCGGCGGGCGGCTGGTACTGGCTGACCAGCGGCGGATCGGTGTCGACCGACAATGCCTATGTGCGGATGGACAAGGTGTCGGTCGCGGCCGAAGTCGGCGGGCGCATC
Source organism: Alphaproteobacteria bacterium HGW-Alphaproteobacteria-13 (assembly GCA_002842935.1). Taxonomy (GTDB): domain Bacteria; phylum Pseudomonadota; class Alphaproteobacteria; order Sphingomonadales; family Sphingomonadaceae; genus Sphingopyxis. Next base: position 3,346 of record PHEM01000044.1, read on the forward strand.
ACCGAAGTCGCGGTGCGCGACGGCGATCAGGTCGCCGCGGGCCAATTGCTGTTCCGCATCGACGGCGAACCCTATCGCCTGTCGGTCGCGCAGGCGACGGCGGCGATCGACGCCGCCCAGGTCCAGTTCGGCAATTTGTCGGCCAGCGCGCGGACATCGACCGTGGACATCGCCGCCGCGCGCGAGGATGTCGCCTTCGCCGAAGTCAATTTCCAGCGCCAGGCCGCGCTGATGGAAAAGGGTTTCACGACCAAGGCCGCCTATGACGCCTCGCGCCACGCCGTCACGCAGGCGCGTGAACGCGTCCGGCAGGCGGAGGCGGCGGCGGCCGAAGCGCGCACCAAGCTGGCCGCCGGGCCGTCGAGCGGCGTCAATCCGCAAGTCGAGGCGGCGCGCGTCCAGCGCGCGCAGGCCGAAGTCAACCTGTCCCGCACCGAAGTGCGCGCGCCCAGCGCGGGCCGCGTCGCCCAGGCGGACCGGCTTCAGATCGGCCAGAATATGGTCGCAGGCCTGCCCGCCGTGACGCTGGTCGATACCGCCCATCCGTGGGTCGAGGCCAATTTCAAGGAAACTGATCTTGCCCATATGCGCGTCGGCCAGCGCGCCGAAATCCGCTTCGATGCCTATCCGGGGCTGAAAGTGCGCGGCCATGTGCTGACGATCGGCGCGGGCACGGGTAGCGAATTTTCGGTGCTGCCCGCGCAGAATGCGACCGGCAACTGGGTGAAGGTGACGCAGCGCGTTCCCGTCCGCATCGCCTTTGACGAAAAGCCGTCGCGGGCGATGATCGCGGGCCTGTCCGCCGAAGTCCGGGTCTTCACCGCGGACAAATAAGCGATGGCGAGCCGCGCCCTTCCCCGCCGTTCCGCGGCATCGATCCCGATCGACGACGCGATCCCGCTGTACGAACAGGTGCGGCATCGCGGCTTGCTGACCGTCGCGGTGATGGGCGCGTCGATGATGCAGATCCTCGACACCACCATCGCCAATGTCGCCATCCCGCACATGCGCGCGTCGCTGGGCGCGACGAGCGAAACGGTGAACTGGGTGCTGACCAGCTATATCATCGCCTCTGCCGTGGCGATGCCGATCACGGGCTGGCTGGCCGACCGCATCGGGCGGCGGCGGCTGTTCCTGGGCGCGGTGATCGGCTTCATCGTCGCGTCGATGGCGTGCGGCGCGGCGCAGAATCTGGAAGAGATGGTCGTCTTCCGCTTCCTCCAGGGCGTTTGCGCGGCCTTCATCGGCCCGCTGTCGCAGTCGGTGATGCTGGACATCAACCCGCCGGAACGCCACGCGCGCGCCATGTCGATCTGGGGCATGGGCATCATGATCGGGCCGATCCTGGGACCGATCATCGGCGGCTGGCTGACCGAATCGGCCAATTGGCGCTGGGTCTTCTATGTCAACCTGCCCGTGGGTCTGGTGACGCTGGCGATGACATGGGCGCTGCTGCCCGCGACGGGAAAGCGGCGGCGCAAATTCGACCTGTTCGGCTTTTCCATGCTCGCGCTGGGGCTGGCGGCATTGCAGCTGATGCTCGATCGCGGCGCACAGCAGGACTGGTTCGACAGCGTGGAGATCTGGATCGAACTGGGCGTGGCGCTCGCCTGCCTGTGGGTCTTCGTCATCCACTTGCTGAAGGGCCGCAACACGCTGTTCGACCGCCATATGCTCGCCGACCGCAGCCTCGCGACCGCAATGGGTTTCATGATCGTCATCGGTCTCGTCATGTTCGCGTCGATGGCGCTGCTGCCGCCGATGCTGCAAACCTTGTTCGGCTGGCCCGTGATCGACACCGGCTGGGTGCTCGCCGTGCGCGGCGTCGGCATTCTCGTCAGCATGGCCATCGCCGGGCGGCTGACGGGCCGCGTCGATGCCCGCTGGCTGGTCGGCATCGGCCTTGTCATCGCCGCCTATTCGCTATGGCAGATGAGCCATTGGTCGCTGGCGATGGGAATGAAGCCCGTGATCGTCAGCGGGCTGGTGCAGGGGCTGGGCATGGGCCTGATCTTCATTCCGCTGAACACCATGGCCTTTGCCACCATCGCTCCGCAGCACCGCACCGACGGGGCCAGCCTGCTCAACCTGCTGCGCAGCCTCGGCGCGTCGATCGGCATCTCGGTCGTCACGACGCTGCTCGGCACCAATACCCAGACCAGCCACGCCGACCTTGCACAGCATATCACCAACAGTTCGGTCAGCCTGATCGACGCCTCGACCGCCGACCGCTTCGGCATCGCGGGCGACACGGTGATGGCGATGGTCAATGCGGAAATCACGCGACAGGCGATGATGGTCGCCTATATCGACGATTTCTGGCTGATGATGTGGATCACGCTGGCGTCCGTGCCGCTGGTCCTGCTGCTGCGCGCGCCGAAATCCGGCGGCCCGCAGGCATCGGCGGCGGACATGGGACATTAGAGCAAATCGCACGACATCTGAATCACCGCATCCCCGAGCGAAGACGAGGGGCTTGTTCGAGCGGAGCGAGAACCCGCGCCATCGCCGCCTCGACTTCGCTCGGGGATGCGGTTCAGATTGAAGGAACGCCGCTCTAGAGTCTGTCCTGATCAGTTGGAATCGAAAGGGGATTCCCTTGTTGGTGTAATTGTGATTCAAGCTGCTGGCTGGGCAGGAGGTCAGCGAGGATGGCACGAGCCTATTCTGACGATTTGCGAGAGCGTGTAGCGGCAGCGGTGTTGTCGGGCCGATCTGTTCGCGATGTGGCGGCGAGCTTTGGTGTGAGCGTGGCGAGCGCGGTGAAGTGGTCGCAGCGGCTGCGCGATTCGGGCAGTGCGGGTTCGCGGCCGATGGGAGGCTATAAGCGGCGCGTACTGGCGGATGAGCAGGGCTGGATGCTGCTGCGGCTTGAGGAGTGTCCGCATCTGACGGTGCGGGGTCTGGCGGCGGAACTGGTCGACCGTGGTTACCGGGTCAGTCCGAACACGGTGTGGTCGCTGCTGCGCAAGGCCGGACACAGCTTCAAAAAAAAGCCTGTTCGCCAGCGAGCAGGATCGCCCGAAGATCGCGCGGCGGCGGGCGCAATGGAAGAAGTATCAGGGTCGGCTTGATCCGCGCAAGCTGGTCTTCATTGACGAAACCTGGGCCAAGACCAACATGACCCCGCTGCGGGGCTGGTCGAAACGAGGCTGCAAGCTCGTCGCCAAGGCACCCTTCGGACACTGGAAAACGCTGACCTTCCTTGCCGCGCTTCGCCATGACCGGATCGATGCGCCCTGTGTGCTCGATGGACCGATCAACGGCCAGCTCTTCACCACCTATGTCGAGCAGTTCCTCGTGCCGACCCTGTCGCCCGGCGACATCGTCATCATGGACAACCTCGGCAGCCACAAAGGCCAAGCCGTCCGCAAGGCCATCCGGGCCGTGGGCGCAAGGCTCCTGTTCCTGCCGCCCTACTCGCCAGACCTCAATCCCATCGAACAGGTCTTCGCAAAGCTCAAGCTGCTCTTGCGAAAAGCTGCTGAACGCACCGTCGAAGCGACCTGGCAACGCATCGGCAAACTACTCGACGCCTTCCCACCTCATGAATGCGCCAACTACCTCAGAAACTCCGGTTATGCTTCAATCTAATCAGGACAGACTCTAAGCTCGTCTGGAAATGGCGATTCTGCTCCGCAAGGCCAGCACCGTCATGGCGCCCAGCGCGGCGAGCGCCATGTCCTTTTGCGCGTCCCATATGTCCCCCTGCTGCCCGTTATAGCGGTCAGCCGTTTCCCCGGCGGCGGCGATCGTCAGCAGCCATTCGAATATCTCGTAGAGGCAGGATATGCCGAGCACCCAGCCCAGCGCCGCCAGCGCCGCCCCGCGCCCGTTCAACCCGCCCCAGCGTCGCGCCACTTCGAGCACGGGCACGACGGACAGCGCGCCGAAGGCGAAATGAACCAGCCGGTCATAATGGTTGCGCGTCCACCCGAAGGCCTCGGACACTGTCGCATTCATCAGCGCCTGCGCCCAATCGTCATAGGGAACGTTGCTATAGGCATAGCGGCCGCCGAGCGTGTGGAGCGCAAGGAACAGCATGATGCAGGCGACCGATGCCGTCCAGAGCGGCCAGCGGCGCAGCAAGCGGGGCGCGCAAATCAGCAGCAATATGGTCGGCAGATGCTGAAGCAGCGCGACCTCGGGATAGGGCTGCGCGATCTGCGCGGCGAGAAGCAGCGCGACGAGAAGCAGGAGGAGGCGCTTCTGGGCGAGCGGCAACGCAGCGAAGTCGGCGATCATTCACATCTCTTACCCGTTCGCATCGGGCGAAGTCGAGATACCCCGCAGCAGTAGCGACGCAAAGCCCTCTCCCCTTCAGGGGAGAGGGTTGGGAGATGGGGAGGAAAGCGCTGCCCTACCCCTCTCAACTGCGGCTAACCGGATAAACCGGCAAGCCTGCGTATCTCTGAGAGCCGGCGTTGCCTCACCCCTTCTTCAGGTGCCGCCGCCCGAGCAGTTCGGCGATCTGCACCGCGTTCAGCGCCGCGCCCTTGCGGAGGTTGTCGCTGACGCACCAGAAGGCGAGACCATTGTCGACCGTCGCGTCGTCACGAACGCGGCTGACAAAGGTCGCATAGTCGCCGACGCATTCGACCGGCGTGACGTAACCGCCGTCCTCGCGCTTGTCGACGAGCATCACGCCCGGCGCCTCGCGCAATATGTCCTGTGCCTGCTCAGCCGACAGCTCACGTTCGAACTCGACATGCACGGCCTCGGAGTGGCCGACGAACACCGGCACGCGGACGCAGGTGGCGATGACCTTCACCTTGGGGTCGAGAATCTTCTTGGTCTCGACCACCATCTTCCATTCCTCCTTGGTCGAGCCGTCGTCGAGGAACTTGTCGATGTGCGGGATGACGTTGAAGGCGATCTGCTTGGTGAACTTCTGCACATCCTTTTCGTCGCCGACGAAAATCTGGCGCGTCTGGTTCCACAGCTCGTCCATCCCCGCCTTGCCCGCGCCCGACACCGACTGATAGGTCGCCACGACGACGCGTTCGATCGTCGCGGCATCGTGCAGCGGCTTCAGCGCGACGACGAGCTGCGCGGTCGAGCAGTTGGGGTTGGCGATGATGTTCTTCGCCTTGTAGCCGTCGATCGCGTCGGGATTCACTTCGGGCACGATCAGCGGCACGTCGGGGTCCATGCGATAGAGCGAGCTGTTGTCGATCACGACGCAGCCCGCCGCCGCCGCCTTCGGCGCGTGGATCGCGGTCGCATCGCTGCCAATGGCGAATATCGCCATGTCCCAGCCCGCCCAGTCGAAATTCTCGATATTCTGGCATTTGACGGTCTTGCCGCTGTCGCCGACTTCGATCTCTTCGCCCTGGCTGCGCGACGAGGCGACCGCCGCCAGCTCGTCGATCGGAAACTGGCGCTCGGCGAGGATGGCGAGGACTTCGCGTCCGACATTGCCCGTCGCTCCGGCGACGACGATCCGGTAACCCATGAACTTGTCCTTTGTCTTGGCGTGAAATGAAAAACGACCGGCTCTGCCTGTTGGCGGAACCGGTCGTCTTGGAAAGCTGTTTCGGCTTTGAAGGGAGAAACCTCTCCTTAGCCTTCGCCGGCTTCCGACCGGTATTCGCGGCGTTCCGCAATACGTGCCGATTTACCCGTGCGCCCACGCAGATAATAGAGCTTCGCACGACGGACAGCGCCCTTGCGGACGACGGTAATCGAATCGATGTTGGGCGAATAAAGCGGGAAGACGCGCTCGACACCTTCGCCGAACGACATTTTGCGCACGGTGAAGTTGGAACCCATGCCCTTGTTCGAACGCGCGATGCACACGCCTTCGAAATTCTGGACGCGAGTGCGTTCGCCTTCGACCACCTTCACGCCGACGCGCAGCGTGTCGCCGGGGCGGAAGGTCGGAATCTCTTTGCCGGCCTTGGCGATTTCCTCGGCCTCGATCGTCTGGATGAGGTTCATGGCCCTCTATTCCTTCTCTTTTCGCCGCGCGCCAGAGGCAGGTCGGTCCCGAGCATCGACATGACGCTCCCAAAGGTCCGGCCTGCGTAACCGTGTGTCCTCTTCCGCCCTTTGTTTCCGCCAGGCGGCGATCTTCGCATGATCCCCCGATCGCAGCACTTCGGGGATCGTGCGCCCTTCCCATGTCACAGGTCGGGTATAATGCGGATATTCGAGCAGACCGTCCTCGAACGATTCGTCGTCCCCGCTGGAAGACGCGCCCATTACGCCGGGAAGCAGCCGAATGCAAGCGTCGAGCAGCAGCAGCGCCGCCATCTCCCCGCCCGACAATATGATGTCGCCCATCGACACCTGTTCGATGGCGCGCGCGTCGAAGATACGTTCGTCGAACCCCTCGAACCGCCCGCACAGGATGATCGCACCCGGTCCCTCCGCCAGCGCGCGCACGCGGGCCTGCGTGACGGGCGTCCCGCGCGGCGTCATCGCCAGGATCGGCAGGCCCGGGTGCGCGGCGCTCGCATGATCGACCGCCGCCGCCAGCACATCGGCCTTCAGCACCATCCCCGCGCCGCCGCCCGCAGGCGTGTCGTCGACGGTGCGATGCCTGTCGGTGGCGAAATCACGGATCTGCACCGGCCCGCAAGACCAGACGCCCGCCTCCAGCGCGCGCCCCGCCATGCTGTGCCCCAAGGGGCCAGGGAACATGTCGGGATAGAGCGTCAGGGGGACGGCGGTGAAGGTCACGGCTGGGGCGCCGCCCAGCGCTTGTGCAGGCGACGACCAAGGAATGGACCGACCACCAGCCCCCCGATGATGAGAAAAATCTGAAACAGGGAGAAGAACACACCCCCCAATTCACCCCCACAGGATAGGTCATAGGGTCCGTTGGCGGCCTGGCAGCGCGCAGCCTCGACACGATCCAGGTGCAGCCAGACCGCGGGCGGCAGTGCCATGGAAGCCGTCGCCAGCAGCGCAAAGGACCACTGGCGGTGTACCAGCCCAAGGCACGAGACCACCTTGACGACCAGCGCTGCAAAGGCCGCAGGGACAGGCAGCGCCAGCAGAGCCGCCGACAGAATGAACGACAGGAAGATCAGACCGTCCAATTCTCGACCTCCAGCCCGGGCACATCGGCGAAGTCGGTTTCGTTGTTAGTGATGACGATCGCCCCGATGCTGAGCGCGTGCGCCGCGAGCAGGCGGTCGAAGCGGGCGCGCTTGAAGGGCAACTGGACGTATATCCGTGCCGCGCCTTCATCGAATGGGACAAGCGGTATGGCTTCGATGAAGGCTTCGAGAATCTCGGGCGGCGGCGGCTTGCCGACATAGGTGCCATAGGCGACCTCGGCATAGCTGATGACCGACATCGCGATTTCGCCCGGCGCATGGTCAGCGATGCGCGCCGTCAGCGCCTCATGGCCATCGTCCATCGCATAGACGGCGGCATTGGCGTCGATCAGATAGCGGATCACGCCTTCTTCTTCGCCGCTTCCTCGGCCGCTTTGCGCGCGGCGATCGTGCTCGGGCGCTCCTCGAAATCCTCGCGCGGCGCCAGCTTGAGACCCGGCGCCTTGCCCGCGAAACCGCTGACGTCGATCCTTGCCCGAGGCTTCTCGACCGGCTCGAAACGAAACGCGCCGCGTTCCTCGCGGACTATCATTTCCGTGCCTTCCACGATCCCCAGCGCCTTGGGCAGGCGCAGCGCGAGCGAGTTGCCCGACTTGAAGACTTTCGCGCGATATTCCTTGGTCATGCCGTCGCTCCGTATATACATCATGTATATACATCAGAAAGCAAGGTCAACCGGCGCGGACGCGGAAGGCAATCCTTCCACGTCCGCCGCGGCATTGCCGTGAGGGCCTGGCCCTCAGGGTGTGGCGGTCGGCAGGAACGGCGCCGACACCGCGTCGGGCGTGCGGCCATTGGGCCGCGACGCGGCAACCATGCGCGCCACTTCCTCCATCAGTCTGTCATTCTCCATCACGACGCCGTCCTTGATCGTATGGACGATCCCGGAGGTGCGGACCATGGTCCCCGACGCGTCGAGCGTGTTGCTCCCGAACGCATAGAGGAACGCCAGATTATAGGCCGGATTGCGGTCCACGATCAGGATGTCGGCGACATAGCCGGGACGCACGAGGCCCAGTTTCGGCTCGCGCAGCGTCTCCGCGCTGTTCAGCGTCGCCGCCTTCAGCACCTCATAATTGTGCATTCCCGTCTCACGCAGCAATTGCAGCTCGCGAACATTGGAAAAGCCCGGCGTCGCCCAGATATAGCTGTCGTCCGAGCCATAGGCGACGCGGCCGCCTTCCTTGTTGAAGGCATAGATCAACCGCCCCCACAGGTCATAGGCCTTGCTCCACACGGCTTCGTCGTCCGATGTCCAGTCCCAGAAATAGCCGCCATGGAGATTGCGGTTGGGCAGGAACTTCTCCCACAGCAGCTGGTGCGTATATTTCTCGTGCCACGGCAGGCCCTGCGCGCGCAAAATGTCGCGGTTGGCCTCATAGACCACGCGCGTCGGCAGCATCGTCACGCCCGTGTCCGCCAGTTCCTTGGCCACTTCGGTCAACAGGCGCGTGCGCGCCGGCTCGCGGTCGGCCTCGGTCCAGACCATGCCGGCATGGCGAAAGCGATGGCTTTCGTCGTCATAATTATAGTCGCGCGGGAAATCCTGCACCGTCCGGTCGAGCGCCGCTTCGGCATAACCGTAATGATGCTCGATCATCGTCACGCCCAGCTTGGCGGCCGTGAGGGCATCGACGACCGCCGTCGTCGCGGGCGGCAGATGGACGGAGGTGATGCCGCCCGCCTCATAGACTGCCTTGCAGACCGCGCCGAACAATTCGCGGTTCCAGGCGATCGAGCCGACGCTGACGACATGCGCGCCCTTCGCCGCGATCTCGCGGGCGATGCGGGGCGCCTGCCGGGGGTCTTCCTGTTCCTCGCGGCTGTATCCGGGCAGGCTGCCCCAGGTCCAATAGGGATAGAGCCGCGGCGCGAGGATGCGGTTGGCGGCCGACAGGCGCTGCTGTTCCTGCGCGTGGGGCATGCCGCGATCGGGGACCATCACTTCCGACGTCACGCCATGCGCGAGCTTCAGATAGTGATTATATTCCATCGGCAGCGGTTCTTCGCGGATGTGCATATGAAGGTCGATCATGCCCGGCATGACGAACTTGCCCGTCGCATCGATCACCCGGTCCCCGGTCGGCCGCTCGCTCGCGCCGCGGCGGCCGAGCGTGACGGGGTCCAGCGCGATCATCTGGGCAATGCGATTGCCCTCGATCACGATGTCGTAAGGGCCGGCCGCCGGACCGCCATGCCCCGGAATCACCATCGCGTTCAGGATCACCAGCCGGCGATAGGGACCGGCCGCGAGTGCGCCATGATCCTGCGCGGCGGCCGGAGTCGAGGACGGCACGACAGCCGCGTCAACCGGAACATTGGCGGTGGTCGCCAGCATCGCCAGACCCGCCGCCAGCCCCATCGCCCTGTGCATCATCTTTTGCATCATTCGTTCCTTTCCCGTCAGTTCGTCCCTGAAGATCCTAGCGGCGCGAAACGCGGCCGCATGTTTCGGAGGTTCGCGGCATCGGCATCAGGAAGGCCGCGTCGAGCGCCGCGCGGTCCAGCCCGCCGCCCCGGGACGGGAATTTCCGGCGCAATCCCGTCGCCTGGTCGGCCGCCGCGATCACGCGCGCCTTGAACCGCTCGCCCAGCGAATAGCGGACGGGCTGTCCGCTGACGATCTTGACCCAGCTGTTCCAGCTGATGCCGATCCGGCACATGATCTCCGCCTGCCCCCCAACGAGAGGAGAGATATCGTCCACCAGCGCCGGATTGACGATACACATACGCTGTTTTCCCTGTTTCATGGACGTTCCTCCTTTCTCCAATCGCCGATGCGGGATGCTCATTCTGCCGTCTCCTCCAGTTCCAGGGCGAAAAGGCTGGCGTTGCCGCCCGCCGACGTGGTGTCGATGGAAATCGAGCGTTCCGTGACGAAGCGCAAAAGATAGTGCGGACCGCCCGCCTTGAATCCGGTTCCCGACAATCCCTCGCCACCGAACGGCTGCGCGCCGACGACGGCGCCGATCATCGTGCGGTTGACATAGAGATTGCCGACGCGCGCCGACGCGCGCACCGTCGCCAGCGCCTGGTCGAGGCGGCTGTGCAGGCCCATGGTCAGACCGTAGCCGCTACTGCCGATCCGTTCGACCAGCGATTCCAGCTCGCCCGCCCGCCAGCGCACGACATGCAGCACGGGACCGAATATCTCCTGCCGAAGCTGCTCCGGCTCGTCGAGGCGGATGATCACCGGCCCGACGAAATGGCCGCCAAGCCCGGCGGGTTCCGGCAGCTGCGCGACGATCCGGTCGCGGTGCGCCTCCACATGCGCCATGATCCGCGCCCGCGCGTCGGCGTCGATCACCGGCCCGACATCGGTCGCGGCAAGGCCGGGATCGCCCAGCGTCAATTCCTTCATCGCCCCGGCCAGCAGGTCGAGAACGCTGTCGGCGATATCCTCCTGCAAGCAGAGCAGGCGCAGCGCCGAACAGCGCTGGCCCGCGCTCTGGAAGGCCGAGGCGACGACATCGGCCACCACTTGTTCGGGCAGAGCCGTGGAATCGACGATCATCGCGTTGAGACCGCCCGTTTCGGCGATCAGCGGCACGATCGGGCGGCTGTCGTCGTCGAGCAGGCTGCGCGCGATCTGGCGCGCGGCCTTCGTCGAACCCGTGAAGGCGACGCCCGCGACGCGCGCGTCCGCGACCAGCGCCTGCCCGACGTCGGGTCCGCCCGGCAGCAGGTGGAGCACGTCGGCGGGCACGCCCGCCGCGTGGAACAGGCGGACGGCGGCAAAGGCGATCAGCGGCGTCTGCGGCGCGGGCTTGGCCACCACGGCATTGCCCGCGACCAGCGCCGCCGCGACCTGGCCGAGGAAGATGGCGAGCGGAAAATTCCACGGACTGATGCAGGCAAAGACCCCGCGCGCCGCCAGCGTCAGCTCGTTGCGCTCGCCAGTCGGTCCCGGCAGCGTCTCGACAACCATGTGACGCCGCGCTTCATTCGCATAATAGCGGCAGAAATCCACGGCCTCGCGAACTTCCCCCACGGCGTCGGCCAGCGATTTCCCCGCCTCGCGCACCGTGAGGGCGAACAGCATCTCGCGCTGTTCTTCCAGCATGTCGGCCATGCGTTCCAGGCAGGCCGCCCGTTCCTCGACGGGACGCGCCGCCCAGGACGGCGCCGCCGCGGCGGCAATGTCCAGCGCCCGCCGGACATCCTCCACGCTCGCTTCCGCGACTTCGCCGATCGCCGCGCCCGTCGCCGGGTCGTGAACGGGCCGCGCGGGTCCGGTTCCGGCCGCGCCGCCGATCAGGGGCGCGGCGCGCGCGGCGGCGGGCGGAACCGAGCGCACCTTGGCTTCCATGCTGTCGATCGATAGCCGGTCGTTCAAATCAAGGCCCTCCGAATTGCGGCGTCCGGCGCCATAAAGGTCGCGCGGCAAGGGAATGCGGGGATGCGGCGCGCCGCCCGTGTCGCGGACGCTTTCGACGGGATCGACGATCAGCGCCTCGTCGTCGCGGTCCGCATCGCCGAACTGATGGA